>WRBN01000050.1 GCA_009784515.1 Spirochaetaceae bacterium
GTATACGCTGTAATCCCTTTACTCCCGCTGAAGTAGTAGAAATGTACCGGTTAGTTACCACATTAACTTTTCGCCGTGATGGGCAAGATGTGCCGCTTATGAGAGGAAACACCCTTGTAGAGAGCACTCCACTTTTACTCGATGAGGTTTTTAAGTATTTTAGAGGGACATTTCTAAGAGCAAGAGAGAGTGAGCATAGGCTTACTAATCCAAATCGTTTGAGCCTTAGAGATGAAGATTTTAACGGTACAGATTGGCATTACACCATAATTAACGGTGTCGTAAGAGGAACTCCCCACTTTATTTTAGCCGATGGCAGAGGGCAGTTTTTATATAATTCCAGCGATAGGTTGGTTTACCCGGTAGATGCTAATAACAACCCTTTAGCTAATACTATTAGCTGGCGCGGTATTGAAATTAACAGAAGAAGAGTGATAAATTAAGCTATTCATAAGCCCATATTTTTAAGTATGGGCTTCATTGTTGTCCCATAAAGCTATCTAATCGAATATTAGAACGAAAGCCAATAATGTTTTGTTCCGTCAACATTATTCTTCCCCCCACTCCAATAGCCATTAAATAAGCATTGTTACTTACATCAAGACTTGTTACTCCTGTCTCCATTAAATTAATACAAATTAATTTAGTATTATTACTTATATCAATATAAATTAATCCGGGATTATTGCTCACATCAATATGAAGTAAATTAATATTTTCTCTTATATCAATATTAGCTATATTAGTCAAATTTATGTCAAGAGTGGTTAAATTAGTAAGGTTACTTACATCAACACTAGCTAATAGATAATTCCAACCCAGCACAATATGTGTTAAATTAGGATTATAACCAAAACGAACATTAGTAAGTCGGTTAGCAGATGCCCCAATTGAAACTAAATTACTATTATTACTTACATCAAGGCTGGTTAGTTCATTGCTAGTCAAATCAAGCGTTTCCAAACTAATAAGATTATTCAGGTTAATATAATTTAATCGATTACCATTTAAATCAAGATACTTTAAGTTTGTCAGCGTATCCATATTAATGGCAGTCAGTGAATATCGAATTAAGGTAAGTGTCGTTAGTCCTATTAAATATTCAATTCCTGCTGTATTACTAATACCATCAACTAAACGCCCGCTGCCAACAGCGTCAAGCCATTCAATCCTCGCCAACTCATCACTCAACGCCTGCCCTGTTAAGTTGACATTATTACCTAACCTTCTTGCCACCACCCTTCTCAAATTCTCATCTGGGAACAAACTGGCCAGTGTAGCGTTAGCCGGTACCGGCAAGCCTTGCCCTTGCGCATTTATGGCTATTAGTAATAAAAATAAAATTAATATTTTTTTCATAGTTTTAGTTTAACATAGCTTGGGGTTAAAGTAAAGCTAAAATTTAAAAGTTTGGCCTGTGGTACAGCTTGCTATCTGGCAAAACATAGATAAAGGCTTTCATAAAGTAAACATCACACGCATTCTATCGCGGCTGAAAAGTTGCCACAAAGTGATAGCCGGAGGTAGCTTGTGCGGCCCGGAAAGTACCCAATGAAGCTGTAAGGTAGTAGCCGCTGCCAATAGAGTAAGACAAGCAACCCTAAGTCAAGACAGCAGTTAATAAGATTAAAGTAATTACTAAGTTTTTAACCATTATTTAATTAAGCTCTCGTCTATTCATTTGTTGGCAGCATATAAATAGTCATAACCTCTACCACAGGATAGGGGTCTTCGCCGCCAACCCAGTTAAATACACCATGAATTTGTACCAAATTACCTAAGGTTAAGTCATCAAAGTTAAAATTACGGTTAAAAAGTAACCTTATTGCTCCCGTGTCGTCATTTAAAAAATAACGGCTATTGGTTACACCCAATAAGCTCCAAATGGTAGGACGTTGTGCAATGTACCCCATTAAAACTACCCGAGTGCCAACACTTCTCCTATTCATTCTACGCACTTGCTGCACACTAATATACTGGGCCGGTTCTTGGCTAATGCGGTTATCTGCCAACCGTGCCGGTCTGGTATCGTCTATTAAAAAGATGATAAGGAGAAACACTATAAGTATAGACGCTATCCAAAAATAATATTTTAACGCTGCTTTAGTCGTTTTAGCCGGCTTATCCACAATGGGTGTTTCTAAAAGTTTCATTTAATATTGCTTTTTTAATTATTATCTGCTACTTGTTAGTTATTAACTATTTAAAGCTTCTTTAATAGCCTTTGTCAGTTGGTCGCTGCAGCTGGTACCGCGTCCTTTGCAATCTAACCCTTCAAGTTTGCTTACAGCTTCTTCTATCGGCATACCTTCAATCAGACGGCTTATGGCTTTTAAATTGCCCATACAACCGCCAATAAATTGTACATTGTGCAGTTTGCCGTCTTCAATATCAAAGTTTATATGCTGGGCACAGGTGCCTGTTGTTTTGTAAGTCATTGTTAAATTAAATACCTCTTTGTGTAATTAAAACAATACACTAATAACTATAAAAAAGCAAGAGATTGTATGGCTATTGGCCAATAGTTAAAACCGTGTTAATAATCTACTTTTAAGTGTAATAACTACTTATTTGATAATAACAATGAGGTTTTTTGCACTTATAATGCTTTTTGTATTGAAAATTTACTTATAATGGAATACTCTCTTATCTATAAATTTTAGAGTGGAGGGTATGAATGTTGCCAAAAGTTTTAAAATATAGCATAATTGTTAGCGGTAATGACTATATGAAAAAAAAGAAAAGACGAACTAAAAAAAATTTAAAAAGGGCTGCCCGCCAACGAGCTGCCTTGTTGTTAATTGTCGCCTTAGTAGCGGCTGTGGTAGCCCTAGATTATTTTTTTAACGATGGCGAACTATTTAGACAGTTTAATGATTGGTTAGCCGATGATGTACCGGTTTTAGTTACCGATAGGCCGGCGGTTTTACGGCGCGATTTAGCGGCTTACTACCCCTTAAGCGAGCGAGAGTTACAATTAATAGAACACAGCGCTTTTAGTTTAGGCTTTAACGATGCGTGGCGTACGGCGGCGTGGGTGGTGCATAGATTAAACCACAGCGATTTTTTAAGCGGTGAGCGCCACACCCGGACCGACCGTTTTTTACCCGACCCTTTTTTGGCTAACAGCCCGGTAACCGCCGATTATTTGCGCAGCGGGTTTGACCGCGGTCATTTAGCCCCCGCCGCCGATTTTAGTTTTAATGCCGATTTTATGCGCGAAAGTTTTTATATGAGTAATATCGCTCCGCAATATCCTAACCTTAACCGTATTTTATGGAACGAGATAGAGCAATTTATCCGCCGGTCTATGCCGCAGCGGCCGCAAATGGTTATTTTTACCGGTCCTATCCACTACGGTGAACCCAGCCGGTTTATTGGTAACAGCCGGGTAGCGGTGCCCGATGCTTTTTACAAAATAGCTTATGACGAAGCCCGTAGCGAGGTACTGGTTTTTGTAGCTAACAACATCGCCGAAAGGCAGCCCGGTATTACCCAAAGTAACAGCTATATGGTTACTCTGGCCGATGTAGAACGTTTAAGTGAGCTTACCTTTTTGCAAAACAGCCCTAATCGCTCTAATTTGCTAACGATGTTAAGTTTTGCCGTGTGGGGCCATTAAACTACCAAAAAAGGTAATAATTTAGGGTGGTGTTAATAAGGCCATCATCATCGGTATAACTACTTAAAGTTATTAAGTAATTTTGATGGCGAAAAAATTGATATTCTAAAGTTAAAGCCTCTTCTATAGCGGTAACTACACGGTCCGGTTGTTCCGGGCCGGTAAACCATAGGCCCGTAGCGGCAGCTGCACCTTCGGTTAAGCTTAAGAGCTGCTGCTCCACTTCATCAGCATTAAGCGGGCGGTATAAATGAGTAAGTAACCCGCTTACATCGGCTAACGGCTGCGGCACAACAAAAGTGATAAAACTTACATTGCCCGCACTATCAAAGGTGTAGATAAGCCGGCCGTCCATATTTTGCCAGCTGCGCATATAAATGCTGTGGCTGGGCGGCATACTCATAGTCATAATACCATCAAGGCCCTCTACAGCGGCTAATTCGTTGTAAGGTAAACCAATAGTACCTTTAAACGGCAGGTAATTACTAACCTCGTTATCACTTTGGGCACAAGCGGCAGCAGAGGCTAAAAACATAACTAAAACGAATAATAAATAATTTTTCATAGGTAATATTCTCTTAAAAATAGGAATTAAAAACAACCGGCTAGGAGATGATATTAAGCATTAGCTCCCATAAATATTCATCGGCTAACATAAAGGCGATACCGTGTTTGGTTTGGCCATCTACAGTAACGCTGCCATTTAACGACATATAAAAATTATCGTATTCTAAAAAAGCTAAATTATTAACGTTAAGAGCATCTGTAAAGCTACGAGCAGCTATTAAAAGCCGTGCTCGTTGCACTTGATTAAAAATTTGAAATTGCCGCTCGGCCAAAAGTTCGTCTAATCTTAAGCTTAAACTTTGTTTGGTAACGGCTACAAAGTGGCGGTTACGACTAACCCGCTGCTGCAAACGCGGTAGCTGCTGTGGGTTATCGGGAACAAAGGTGGCAAAAACAAGGTTGCTGTTGTAGCGCATTAAAAAATAAAGGTTACCATTGGTGCTAAGCCAGCGGCTAGGAAAACTTAATAAAACAAAATTATTTTGCTCGTTAAGTAAATGAGGCTCGCCCATACGGGCAATAATATCGCTGGTGTTGTTACTAATGGCGGTATCAAAGGGCAGGCGGGCCAATAAAGGCGGACCGGCTAAGACGAGTAAAACTAAAATAAGGTATTTTATCATTTGCTTTTAACAATAACATAATTTTGGCAGATAGACAAGCAGAGTTTTACCGCAAATTTAAGCGGTGTTTTAATATTTTTTATAGTATAAATGATTTATCGGCCTTGACATAATTAATATAACAAGACATAATGATAAGAAGGTAAAGGATAATTAGCTCAGTTGGTTAGAGTATCGCCTTGACATGGCGAGGGTCGGCGGTTCGAGCCCGCCATTGTCCAGTAAATATTTATGAAATAAGGGTGAGTTATGAACGTTGAAGTACTAAATACCATTTTAAACGAACTTAAAGACGAATTAAACAAAACCGGTATAGTTAATTTATTAAACGATTTAGCCACCAATATGCAAACTTTGGCTGCGCCTAGTTCGCAAATTATGATAACTCATCTGCCCATTCCAAAACATAAGCAGAACGTAAGCCAGATAAAAATAACTTTAACGGCTAATTTAAGGCAGTCTAAGGTGAACGATTTTCCCTTTTTGTGGAAAGAAAGCTTAAAACATATTGGTTTTGAGGGCTTATTGGGTAACGAGTTGGCCGATAAAATTGAAGATATAATTACCAAATCGCAAACGGCGCCGGCAGTAGCCTACGAAGAACTTGTTGCTATAGCTAAAAGAGTAACCTCTTTAGTTACGGCCATTACTCAGCTTACTGCTATTAATAAAATATTACATATCGGTACCCAAAAGCTGCAAAGCGGCCAGAGCGAGCTGGAGGCTTTAGTGCCTAGGACTGCTATTAATGACAATATGGAAGAATTTTTAAGCGAAACTAAAAAGCTAAAAATGTTTGTCGATGTTTTTAACGAACTGGTTACCGGTACTCGGGGCGGGGTAAAATTAAAAACTATTGCCTCCAGCGATTATAGTTTAACGGTTGCTATTTCCCCTAAAGTAGGCTTATGTATGTTAAAGGCCGTTAGTTTAACTATTGTGGCTTACAAACATGTTTTAGATATAAGAAAGCATTATATGGGGTTAAAATATGGTTTAGGCGTGCCGCTTAATGAGGTAGAAAATTTAGAGAAATATGCCAATGAAAAGATGGAAGAAAGCCTTGTGCAAGGTATTACTCAGTTGGCCGAAGAGAATATTTCATCTGTTATAAAACCGGAGCGCAAGACCGAATTATTAGTGTTAATACATGGCGCTATCCGCGAGCTGGCTAATAGGATTGACCGCGGCTATTGTGTTGATGTACGCTTTAGTGATGGCCGGATTGATGACGATATGACTATTGAAGAAGAAAAAAAGGTAAGAGAGCAAATTAAAGAACTTTCTAAGCACTTAGAGTTTAAAAATGTCAGCGGCGGGCGGATACTTTCGTTACAAGAAGTTAATGCACCGGCTTCGTTTAATATTGGTAAAGTTAGCTAGGAAAAAAATATTTTTAACCCTTAATTAACCCCCGTTATTCGGTTCCCGGCCCTAATATAGCGGTTTAAATTAACTATTGTAAAGGTAAACGACACCCCAGCTAAACCGACACTGCCCCAGCCTAACCCCGAATAAAGACTAGCGCGTCTGAGCTGCGCTTCTCGCTCGTGCGGGTCAAAGCTGTTCATTGCCCGTTCGCCGGCAATTTCGGCCAGCGATAAAAATACTAACGACGAAGCTAAACTGGCCGTAAAGCTGGTTAAACTAATTAAAAAATAACGTTGGCTGCGGTCAAAAAATAATTGGGTATCCCCAGAAATAGGCAGTAAAGTAAAAATAAACTGCGCATCTTCACGCACCGTAAAGCTTTGGTTAATATAGCCGATACTTTGTATCACTACTTGCTCGCCGGTATTGGCCGTAAAGGTGAGCGGGCTGCGGCCAATCAAGAGACCGTTTAAAAAAATTTGTGCCTCTGCCGGGTTGGTTTCTATGCTAATGGTTACCTGCTGGCGCGGTTGTAATTCGCCCTCGATAGAGTGCTGCTGGCCGGTAGTTAAGTTAAGGTTAAAATGCCTATCATAAAAACCGGCGCGCCTAATTAAAAGATGATAGTTGCCGGCGGGCAAATAAAGTAAGCGGGTAACGGTTACCCATTCGTCATTTAAAAATAGTTCGGCCCCAGTTGTTAAATTATTTAAGATAACAGCGGCCGGCTCTTGCCCCATTAAGACGGCCATAGCGTTAGCGGTAATTTGTAAGGCGGCTTCTTCTAACTCTATTACCCTAACGGGGTTGCTAAATAAAGTGATAGTCTCTTGGGTTAAGCTGTTATAAACAAAGTATTCTATAAAACTTATTTGTGCCGTTACGGCCCGGCTGGTACCATAAAACCATAACTCAAAGTTTTCGCGGCCATTATCTTCCAACTCGGCAAAGTTAAGCTGCTGCGGAGGCGTTAAAACAATAGGTAAGCTGGCCGGCAACGGAACCTCGATGGGCCTAGTTAACTGGCGGTTATATTGCCGCTCAAGGGTGCGGCGATTGCGGATTAAATCGCGCTCGGTGGTGAGTAAACGATTGGGCACTAAACGCTCTTGCTCAATTTGTTCGGTAAGCCGTTCAATTTGGCTGGAAAGGTTTTGTAAAGATAACTCCCTAGCGCGGGCGATAAGCGCCTCTTGTTCGGCGGCCGTTAAATGATGATGGTTGGTATATCTAAAATGGTTAATAACTAGGCTGTGCAAGCGGTTAATGGTGTTCTGCTGGCCGTCTTCGTAAAGAAAAGCCACTCTAAAACTTTGCGGTTGTGCCGATAGATGAGCAGCAATAATTAAAAATATAATGACAAGATATTTAACTAGCAAAGATATAACCCGTTATATTGATGGAGGTTGCCTAAAGGTAATATCTTGAAGTATACTGTTTTTATGGATATTAAGCAAGTAATAAACCCTTTTGGCCCCATTTTTTATCAAGAAGAAACAACCAGTACGATGTTAATGGCTAAAGAACAGCCGCAGTTAGGGGGGCTTTATTTAACTAACTACCAAAACTTGCCGCAGGCGCGTGTAGCTGGCCGTACTTGGTTTGCCGGTAAAGGCTTAAATTTAACTTTTACTTTAGCGCTGGCTAATAATTTTAACGACCCGCCCTCTTTATTGTGCGGCCTTGCTGTAAGTAATTTACTTAATGACTTGGGGATTAGTAATACTATTAAATGGCCTAATGATATTTTAGTAAATGATAAAAAGATTTGTGGTATACTCTGCCGGTTAGAAGATAATTTATTGCATATTGGTATCGGACTAAATGTAAATGAAATGAACTTTCCGGCTGATATTAACGCTACGTCGTTAGCTTTAGAGACTGGCCGGAAACTTAACCGTGAAGATTTACTTAATCGCTTGCTTAACCGGTTGCAGCTTACTTTAACTAACCCTGATTGGCTAACAGCTATTAACCGGCGGTTATGGCGTAGAGGACAAAAGGTTAATTACCAAGTTAGCGGAGGGCAAATCAGCGGCTTAATTACCAATATAGCCGGCGACGGGGCGTTAGTGTTAAAGCTGGCCGATGGCAGCCTTTATAATTTGTATGCCGGTGAGGCGGAGTAGCTAATTAACTAAGTAGTTTAGTTGCTGCCTTTACATTTTAGTCTTAAATTGTTAAACTTGCCACTATGAATTATCGGAATAAAAACATAGTAGTAATGGGTTACGGCCTAAACCGGCATGGCAGCGGGGTGGCGGCCAGTTTGTATTTAGCGAAGCAAGGGGCCAAAGTTACCATAACCGATTTACGCACTGCCGAGCAGCTGGCCAAAACTTTGCCTTTGTTAGATAGCTATCCGGTGCAGTGGCAGCTGGGATACCACGTTGAAACTGCCTTTAAAGAAGCCGATTTGATTGTAAAAAATCCCGGCGTGCGGCGCGATTCATCGTATTTGCAGCACGGTAAACCTATTTTAACTGATATTTCCCTCTTTTTAGAGCAAAACCGTAATCCACTTGTCGCCGTAACCGGTAGCAAAGGTAAATCTTCGGTGGTATCGGCTTTACATTATGCTTTAAGTAAAGATGAACCTAGCTATTTAGGTGGCAATATAACGGTATCTCCTTTAAGTTTTTTAGTTAAGTTAAACGGTAGCGAGCCAGTGGTGTTGGAGCTTTCCAGCTGGCAACTGGGCGATTTATTATTAACTAATCAACCTAAAGTTAAAGCTAAGCTGGCTATTTTAACTAATTTAATGCCGGACCACCAAAATTATTATCACAACGATATGCAAGCTTATGCTGAAGATAAGGCGCAAATCTTTAGTGGGCAAAATAAAGATGACTATGCTATCTTAAATTACAATGATGAATGGACGCCTTTTTTTAAAGATAAAATCAGCGGCCGGCTAGCCTATGTTAGCTTAAGCAAGCCTAAAGATAATTTAGATAACATTCTTTATGCTGATGGTAATGAATGGGTGCTTAACCATAACGGCTATGAAGAAAGAGTAGCCAAGCCTAACCCCACTACTGCTATTTTGCCTATTAACTTAATGATTGCCGCTTTAGCTTTAGTGTTATATAAAGGTTACAGCTTAACAGAAGCGCTCACTAAGTTAAAGGATTTTGGCGGTGTGCCGCACCGATGCGAGTTTATTAAAGAAATTAAGGGCGTTAAATATTACAACGATAGCGCCGCTACCATACCGCAGGCTACCTTAGCCAGCGCCGGCAACTTTGAGGCCGCTAAGCTGCACTTAATTTTAGGCGGCAGTGATAAAGAGTTAGATTTTACCTCGTTAATGCCTTTATTAAAAGAGGTAAAAGGCCTTTACTTACTGGCCGGCAATGCTACCGATAAATTAATTTTATTACTCAATAAATCTGGGCTAAGTTATAACGTGTTTAATAATATGGCTGCTGCTGTAATGGCGGCTCGTGGTGCAGCTATTAGCGGCGATAGTGTGCTGCTTTCGCCGGCGGCGACTAGCTTTGGTATGTTTGCTAACGAGTTTGCTAGGGGCGAGGCTTTTGTGGAGGCGATGGAGGGGATTAACTAAGATAAGGAGGGAAAATGGGATATAAAAAAGGAATAGTGTTATTTATTTTAACATAGGTACAGAGTTCATCTAACTCGAGTACATCAACATTTTTTATTTTTTGTTCAGAGTTAGCAATAGACATTTTGGGGCAATTCATTCCTCTATTTTATAAATCGAGTAATTGCAAGCGGCTAAAATCGATGGTAAGGTCCTCAAAGGTTTGCACCTTGATAGCGGCTTCATTACGGTAAACGGTTTCTACGTAGTAACCTTCTTCGTTAAGCAGGTAGCAATAAATTTCATTAGGGTCTTTTACTATCCAATATTCTTTTACACCGGCACGTTCGTAAGCAAAACGTTTTTTAGTAAAGTCGTTACCAATCGTTCCGGGTGAGCCTACTTCAATAATAAAATCGGGCGCGCCTACGATTTGCTGCCGGGTAATTTTGGCCCGGTCGCATACCACTACAATATCGGGGCTGTAAATGGTAGCTTCGTCTGCAAAGAGCTGTACATCAATTTCATAAAAGGCTTTACAATGTTTTTTATGAAAATAGTTGCCAATTTGTACAACTAGCCCCCATGCAATATCTTGGTGCCTAATGCTTGGTTTAGTCGACATTAACAGCATACCTTCTTCCAGTTCGGCTCTGGGGCCGTCTTCGGGTAAGCGATAATATTCTTCTATGGTATAGTAACGTTCCTGAGGTGGTAGTTGTTCGCTCATAGTTATAGTATAGCTTACTTTAACGATTAAAGCAATAAACGTAGATATGCAAAACTCCCCATCGGGGAGTTTTGCAGGCAGTATGCCCATTTTTAACTATTAATTATTAGCTATTAACTGCAAAACCTTACGATTTTGCTAATTACATCATGCCGCCCATACCACCCATGCCACCGCCCATTGGAGGGGCCGGTTCATCTTTTGGTATATCGGTAATGGCGCACTCAGTGGTAAGCAGTAGGCCGGTAATGCTGGCGGCGTTTTGCAAGGCACTGCGGGTAACTTTGGCCGGGTCCATAATACCTTTTTTCACCATATCTACCCATTCGTTAGCACGGGCATCGTAACCAAAACCTTCTTTTTCCTTTTTGGTGCGGTCAGCAATAATGCTGCCGTCCACGCCGCCGTTTTCGGCAATTTGGCGCACCGGCTCTTCCATCGCCCGGCGGGCAATTTTAAAGCCAACTTTTTCTTCTTCGGTTAAGGCCGATAAATCGGCTTTTTCCAGCTTAGCGCTGATTTGGGCTAAGGTAACACCGCCGCCGGCTACCATACCTTCTTCGATGGCGGCGCGGGTAGCGCTTAAAGCGTCTTCTACACGGTGCTTTTTCTCTTTAAGTTCTACTTCGGTAGCGGCCCCTACGTTGATAACGGCCACACCGCCGCCAAGTTTAGCAAGGCGTTCTTGCAGCTTTTCTTTGTCGTAATCGCTGGTGGTTTCGGCAATTTGCGCCTTTAATTGGGCTAGTCGTTTTTTAATATCTTCGGCTTTACCGGCGCCGTCAACGATGGTGGTGTTTTCTTTATCTACTTTAATGCTCTTAGCGGTACCTAGTTGAGCCAGCTCGGTGTTTTCTAATTTAAGACCCAGCTCATCGCTGATTACTTCGCCGCCGGTTAAAATGGCAATGTCTTCTAACATAGCTTTGCGGCGGTCGCCGAAGCCGGGGGCTTTAACGGCTACCACTTGTAAAGCGCCGCGCAGGGCATTAACGATAAGAGTAGCTAAGGCTTCGCCGTCAATATCTTCGGCGATGATGAGGATTGGTTTACCGGCATGGGCTATCTTTTCGAGAATCGGTAATAGTTCGGCCATACTGCTAATTTTTTTGTCGTAAATTAAAATGTAAGGGCTTTCCAGTACGGCAGTCATATTTTCGCGGTTGTTGGCAAAGTAGGGGCTAATGTAGCCGCGGTCAAATTGCATACCTTCCACAATATCGGTGGTGGTTTCAAAGGTTTTGCTTTCTTCTACGGTAATAACGCCGTCTTTACCTACTTTTTCCATAGCGCCGGCAATTTCTTCGCCGATTATGCCATCGTTGTTAGCACTAATGGTGGCAATTTGTTTAATTTCTTCTTTGCTTTGGGTAGGGATAGCGGCTTTTTTAATTTCTTCTACCGCTAAACTTACAGCTTTATCGATACCAACTTTAAGGCTCATCGGGTTAATGCCGGCGGCCACGCTCTTTAAACCTTCGCGCACAATGCTGTAGGCCAATACGGTGGCGGTGGTAGTGCCGTCGCCGGCCACATCGTTGGTTTTGCTGGCTACCTCTTTAATTAATTGGGCGCCCATATTTTCGTAGGGATCTTCCAGCTCTATTTCTTTAGCTACCGTTACACCGTCTTTAGTTACTAAAGGTGCGCCATATTTTTTATCAATCAGTACATTGCGTCCCTTTGGGCCAAGTGTTACCTTTACAGCTTTGCTTAGCTGCTCAACACCATTTAGCAGGCCACGCCGGGCCTCTTCATCAAAACGTAATTGTTTTGCCATTTTTCTTCCTTCCTTATTTAAGAGTATTTTATTAGTTAGTTAGTAGCTATAATATACAAATATTACCTTAAAAAATCAAGTAACAAGCGGCTTTTAAGTGGTATTTAATTAGCAATAAATGTTATTAACAATAAAACACATATGTTTACGGCCTTTATGGGTAAGATAGGTAATTTATGTAAGTGCCTTGTTATTTAGTTATTTACTGCGTAAGCGGAGAATAAACAATAAAATAACGGCGAAAAAAAGCAGGCTAAAAAGTATTAATAAAATATACCCGATAAGCGATGGCCGCTGTCTTTCTAAAGGGTGAATTAAATGGGTATCCTCACTTAAGCCACTAATACTTTGCCTTAACCGGTCGCCTTCGCGGATAAAAAGACGGTCTAAAGCCGGGTTATGGCTTACATCAAGCTGCACTAAGTTATTACCCGATACACTAAGCTCGTGTAAATGGCTGTTATTACTTAGGTTAAGATTAGTTAAATGGTTATCGCCTACAGTAAGTAGAGCTAAGTTGCTAAGGTTAGTTACATTTAAGGCGGTTAAGTTGTTGCGGGCTAAAGAAAGACGGGTTAAATGACTGTTGCGGCTTACATCAAGCTGGGCTAAGCGGTTATTGCTTAAACTAAGCTCGCTTAAATTTACCAGCGGGCTTACATCAAGAGAAATTAAGTGGTTTACATGTAAATTAAGATGAACTAAATGAACGTTATGGCTTACATCTAGGCCGCAAAGCCGGTTATAAACGGCCCAAAGGTGCGTTAAGGCGGTATTGTTAGTTATATCTAAATTAGTTAAATCATTCCCAGAAACATCAAGCCTCGTTAAATTAATATTTTTACTTACATCAACGCTGCCCAGCCCGTTCCACGCGGCCGCCAGCTCGGTTAAGCCCGTAAGGGCAGTTACATCGAGTACCGTTAAATTGTTATAACTTACGTTAAGGCCGGTTAAATTGGTAAGGGCAGTTACATCAAGCCGGGTTAAATTGTTATGTGCTAAGTTAAGGCTGGTCAATCCGGTAAGGTACTGAATACCGCCGGTATTTTTAATACGCGGCAACCGCCTACGGCGGTGGGCATCCAGCTCGCCGTCAATCTCGGCTAAGGCCGTTATTAAAGCCTCGCCGGTATCATCGGCACGGCTGCCTAGTCTTGAGGCTACTACAGCGCGTAAAGTTGCATCGGGGAACAAATGGTTAAGGGTAACCTCGCGAGGGTTGGCGGCATTTTGCCCGCAGCTAATTATTAACATAAAAAATAAAGCTAAAACCTTTGGCATAGTTCCCTCTGGGGTTTAACTTAGCATAAAAGCGGGGGGAAGTAAAGAGGAAAGTATTAAAGGCGGAGGGATACCTTTTGCTTGCTAAAAGCTTTAAAGTAAGCTATACTATAACTATGAGCGAAGTTTTACAACGGCAATATTACACCATAGAAGATTACGACAACTTGCCCGATGACGGCCAAAGATACGAGCTTGA
>WRBN01000051.1 GCA_009784515.1 Spirochaetaceae bacterium
TAAAATACTCGCCCCTAATGTGGCTAATCACATAACCGGTTAAAGTAACATTAGTTCGGCGCGGCATAGTAAGAGCCTGTGCCACCGTAACACTTTGAAACTGCGAGCCGGTTTGCGCTTGCTGATTAGATGGCCCGGTAAAACCTGTTTGAGCCACTAAGCCAATACTTGAAATTAAAAATACAAAGAAACCTACTAAAATAATTCTTCTCATAACATTTTTCTCCTTTGTCATCGACAACAATTGTTATAATACTTTTACAGCTTTTTGTCAAGAGATATATTCCAATAACAGCATAATTTTAGAGATAAAACCAACATTAAATAGATAAATCATATATTTTTACTAATAGGCATATAATGTATTTTATTTTAAATAATAAATCCTGAAAGATTACGGTAGTAGCCTGATACCCTCTACCTTAATAAAGGAGGCGCGGTTGCGTCCGGCGGATACCTCGCCGCTAATCTCTATTAAATCGCTGGGGCTAACCTGCAAGCCATTCCAACGCTGACGATTAATCGTTATTTCAATTTCACCGCTGTCATCACGAAAGACATAGTGCTCACCCCTTGCATGACGAACGATATAACCGCTTAAAATAACACGAGCCCGATTAGCTAAACTGTGCGCTTGCTGCACACTCACATTTTGACTTTGCGGTATATTTAAGCTTTGGTTTGATGGCCCTGTAAAGCCCGATTGAGCTATTAAGCCGGCGCCTGAAGCTAAAAAGACAAATAAACTTAATATGATAATTTTTTTCACTACAACATTCCTCCTGCACTATCTTTGATAGATTACATCTTTAAAGTTGGAAACAACTACAACTTACTGCACTAACCTAATGCTTCTTACCTCTATATAGGTAGGAAAGATAAAGTTACGGTCAACTTCACCAGTAATCTCTACTAAATCGTTTGGACCAACATTTAAGCCGCCCCAGCGGCGAGGTTCAATCTCTATACGAATTTCGCCGCTATCATCGCGAAAAAGAAAGTAATCACCTCTAATATGGCGCACAATATGGCCAACTAAGGTAACCGGGCTTTCATCACGCATAGTACGTGCCTGCGCCACCGTAACTTGCGAGCCGCCAAAACCAAATTGCGCCGTTAAATTAGTACTCACAATTAAAAGCACAAATAAAGCTAAAAATAATATTTTCTTCACCATAATCCCCCTTATGCATTGCTATATTTTAATTATAGCACCTTCTTTAAATGACGAGTCAAAATTTACGGCAATAATCCGGTATTTTCGTTGAGAGGCACTAAACTAACACCGGTTACATAAATATAAAGGCGGCCAAAAAAAGTACGGTCAACTTCTCCCCTAATTTCTATTAAATCGCCTGTTCCTACTACCTGCAACCCATTCCAACGGCGTGCCTCAATTTCTACCCTAATTTCACCGCTTCTATCACTAAAAAGGTAATAATCATCATCTATATGATGAACAATTACGCCAATTAAGCTAACGCGGCTGCCTTCACGCATAACGCTGGCTTGCGCTACAGTAGTACTTTGATGCGGGCCGTTATCTAGGGCACAACCTATAATCAAAAACATGAATAAACTTAACAAAATAATTTTTTTCATAATATTCCCTCCTTACACCATTAACAATTAGTATTATAACACTTGTATATTTTTTAGTCAATCATGATATACAAATAGTAACATAGCTTTGAATTTAAGTCAATTTTTTATTGCTGGAAAATACACGGTATTCATATTTCTTGAAAAAAATGACGGCCGGCTTGACAACACCCCTGCTTTGTGTTATGGTAACTAAGTTATAGGAGTTATTAATTATGTCTAAAGCCCATCGTGGGAAGAATTTAAAGGCCGAAAAACCTAAGCTTCGCCGTGTCGAATGCCCTCTCTGCAAACGCACCGGTGTTAAGGCTATCTACGAAGTAAGCGCCGATGATAAAAAAGCTAACGTTTGTAAACCTTGCAGCAAAGCTGTAGCGCACGGCAAAAAAACTTTGGCCAGTGCCTAAAAATATAAAACCTTCCATTGGAAGGTTTTATATTTTATTGAAGAGCAACTAACCCTAAATTTTATTTAACCTAAAAAGCAGCTAAACTCTCCGTTAAAGAGTTTACTCTGTTTTCTTTTTACGGGTAGCCGTAGTTTTCTTGGCTGTGCCGGTTTTTTTAGCGGCAGCCTTTTTTGGTTTGGCTTCAGGAACCTCAATCTCACTTTCTTTAGCCGCTCTTACCGTGCCATCGTCATTTTTAACTACCGGTTTGGCATTTTTACAATCGGGGTAGCCCGAGCAGGCCAAAAAGAGACCTCGCCGGCTTAACTTAGCCACCATCGGTTTACCGCACTTTTCGCACACTTCGCTGGTTTTGGGCAAAATCACCGGTTTACCCTCTTTATCTATCGATACCGTACCTTTACACTCCGGGTACTTACTACAAGCATAAAACATCTTGCCAAAGCGGCTGCGTTTAAGCTCCATCGGGTTATCGCAACGCGGGCAAGCTACCGGCACGGCCTCAATTTGTTGCACGGTATCATCGGCATCACCTTTATCCTGACCGGGCAGAGGGATAGTCCCTTTGCAAGTGGGGTAATCGCTGCAACCTAAAAAAGCCCCCGTTTTACTGTATCTTACCACGAGTTCTTTGCCGCAATTAGGGCAACGTTCCTCGCCGGCCCAAGGCTGCCCCTTTAAAGGCGGCGCATCTTTAATGGCTTTCATCACTTCTTCCTCAAAAGGAAAGTAAAACTTACTTAGTAAAGTTACCCAATCTTCTTTACCGCTCTCCACGTTATCCAGCTGCTCTTCCATATTGGCTGTAAAATGATAGTCGACAATATCTTTAAAGCTTTGCTCCAGCATCATATTAACGGCCATACCTAACTCGGTGGCAAATAAAGTGCGGTTACGCTGCACCACATAACCCCGCTCGAGGATTGTTTGAATGATAGGCGCATACGTTGAGGGGCGGCCGATACCTTCTTTCTCAAGGGCTTTAACAAGGCTGGCTTCGCTGTAACGGGGCGGCGGTTTAGTAAAGTGCTGTGTACCGTTAATGTTGTTAAGTTTGGGCTCGGCCTCTTTGTTGATGGTGGGCAGTAAAAAATCCTCGTCATCACTCTCTTTTTGCAGCTGTAACACAAGATGGCCATCAAAAACCAGTACCCGTCCTTTAGCCTCAAAGAGGGCCTCTAAACCGGCAGGTTCTACACTGATGATGGTATTATTAAAAATGGCCGGCACCATTTGGCTTTGCATAAACCGCCGCCAAATAAGGTCGTATAACTTAAATTGGTCGGGCTCGAGATACGGTTTAACTTTAGCCGGGGTAAGCTCGGCACTGGTAGGCCGTATCGCCTCGTGCGCCTCCTGCGAATTTTTGGTGGTATAGTAGTTAGGTTTATCGGGATAATATTTACCGCCATATTCCCGCAGGATAAAATCTTTGGCTTCGGCCACTGCTGCAGGGTCGATGTAAGCGCTATCGGTACGCATATAAGTGATAAGGCCGGTGGCGGTGCCGTCAATCTCGATACCTTCATAAAGTTTTTGGGCCAGCACCATCGTACGTTTGGTACTATAGCGCAGGTAGGTATTAGCCGCCTGCTGCAAGGTACTGGTAATAAAGGGGGCATTGGCTTTGTTTTTAACCTCTTTACTTTCAATGCTGGTGATGGCAAAGTTAGCAGCTTTAAATTTAGTCAGCAGCTCATCAACTTGCTCTTGGTTTTGTGCCAGCGGGTGGCCAAGTCCGTATTTTTTACCGTTAAGTTTGCTTAAATCGGCCTCAAAGTTTTGGCCATCGGCGACAAAATTAGCCAAAATACTCCAATATTCTTCACTTTTAAAGGCCATAATTTCTTTTTCGCGCGCCACCACCATACGCACCGCCGGGCTTTGCACCCGGCCGGCCGATAAACTTTTAGCCACCTTCTTCCACAAAAACGGTGAAAGACTAAAGCCTACCAACCTATCCAGCGCCCGGCGCGCCTGCTGGGCATTAACAAGGTTCATATCTATCTCACGCGCCTTTTCAATGGCCTCCAGCACCGCCTTTTTGGTTACGCTTTGGTAAGTTATACGTTTGGGCTCTTTAAGCTCTAGGGCCTCTTTAATGTGCCAAGCAATGGCCTCTCCTTCCCGGTCGGAGTCGGGCGCAAGGTATACCTCGTTTACTTCGGCGGCGGCTCCTTTAAGCTCGGCCACCACCTTTTCTTTGCCCTTAATTACCTCATAGTGCATAGCAAAGCCATTGCCTACATCTATGCCCAATTTTTCTTTACCGCGCCCGTTTTTAGGCAGGTCGCGGATATGCCCCACGCTGGCCAGCACTTTATAATCGCTGCCCAAAAACTTTTTAATGGTTTTGGCCTTTGCCGGGCTTTCCACGATGATGAGTTTTTTATCTTTATTTTTTTTAGTTGTTATTGGTTTATTTGCTGTTGTTGCCATAGTTATATCTATCGTTACCTATTGTAAATTTATTTACCTAACAATGCACAAAGCTGGAAGAAAAGTCAAGAGTAAATGCGAATTTCTTAAAAGTTGTGATAAGCATAAAATATAAAAATATTACAACAGTAATAATTTATTAACCACTACCCACCCTTCGGACACCCCTTCTTTAACAATATAACCCACTTTAGTTTATTTAGCAAATTTTTAACTTACAAAAAAGTAATCCCCTTACTTACGCAAGGGGGTTACTTTAAAATATTTTTACTATAAAACGTTTCGGTTTATTTTTCCAGCAAACGTTGGCTGTCCTCACCAATTTTAAAGAAAGCAACCTCTTTTTCTAACAGGTTGGCTTGGTCGTCAAGCATTTCGGCACTGCTGCTAATTTCTTCGGCGGCACTGGCGTTATGCTGGATAATACTATCTAGTTCGGCAATAGCCTTAACAACTTGTTTAACGCCTTCGTTTTGCTGCTTAGCGCTAGTCGAAATTTCTTCTACCAGCTGGGCCGTGTTCTGAATTTCCGGCACTACATCGGCGATAGATTTACCGGCCTCTTCGGCCACTTTAACGCTCTTACTGGCCAGTTCGCTAATTTCGGTAGCGCTATGAGCACTGCGTTCGGCCAATTTGCGTACTTCGCCGGCTACAACGGCAAACCCACGCCCGGCATCACCGGCCCGAGCAGCCTCGATGGCGGCGTTAAGGGCAAGTAAATTAGTTTGGCTGGCAATATCTTCAATAATATGTATTTTTTCGGCAATGGTTTTCATGGCAGTTACCGTTTCGGTAACTTTACCGCCGCCTTCTTCAATCTCACGGCTGCTGTTTACGGCAATACGTTCGGTTTTGGTAGCATTTTCGGCGCTTTGAGCAATACCGGCTCCCATTTCTTCCATACTGGCGCTTATCTCTTCGGCATTAGCGGCTTGTTCGCTGCTGTTTTGGGCCAGCTGGGCCGATGAAGCGTTAATTTCGCGGCTGCTGGTAGATACCGTATGGCTGGCCTGAATAACCGTGCTCATTACATTGCTTATTTGGCTGCGCATTTCTTCTAGGGCTGTAAAAAGCTGGCCAAGCTCATCTTTACGTGCAGTAAGGTTATGGTCAAACTTTTTGCGTAAATCACCTTGCCCCATTATCTCTATATCGCCAATACTGCGGATAAGAGGGTTTAAGATGTAGTTCATTAAAATAAAGGTAATAACCACCATAACGACAATAGAAATTATTGCTATTAAAAACATAATAAATTGCATAGTTGTAATATCTTCTAAGATGGTAGCTTCATCTAATATTACCATAACGCTCCATACACGCGGCCCGTTAAGAGGAATTGGCACTAAATTCATACGGCTAGGCAAGCCGGTGGTGGCGCTAATATCTTCATAAGCCGTAGGGGTACCGTTGGTAACGGCTTGCCTTACGGCATTGGCATGCGCCGGCGGGATTATCTCCCAAATAATGCGGCCTATATTACCTTGCTCGGGGCTAAAAACAATAACACCGTTATTGTTAATAACGTTAATAAAACCGCTACCCATAGGAGTTATTTGGCTGGCTCTATTAATTATGTTATCTAACGCCATATCTACACCTATAACCCCAATAAAAGCCCCGTTTACTATCATAGGTACGGCAATACTTATTACCATTACGTTTTGGTTACCGCCCACTCCTCTTTGGTAAGGGTCGGTAATACTGGGGGCCATACGGCTGCGGGGCAGCGTCCAGTAATCACGGGTCTCTAAGGTAAGAGTACGCCAAGGATAAGCATCGCCCTGCTGCACATTACCGCCGGCACCGCGTCCCCAATAAGGGATAAATTGTCCCATACTATTTTGCCCAACCCCCGGGTTGTCATCGGCAAATTGATAATCCATTCCATCAACACTATTAGGCAAAAAGATAGCCCAAGCCCCCACAATATTGCTGTTATAGGTTACTACCTCGCGGATAATATGGTTAATGTTATTACGCCTGTTTCCCTCCTGAAAAAAAGTAAAGCTATGCAGGGCAGACATAAGTGTATTAGCCGTATTAATACCCATCTCCAGCTCTAAGGCCACTTGGCTGCTGGCTAAATCGGACGATACCGTAACAATTTCGTCTACTCTATTATTCATAGCGTTAGAGACAAACCAGCTTAACAAAATAATAACAGCGGCAAAGACAACTACTGTAGTAATAGCCATTGCTAAAATACTTCGTGTTTTTAATTTCACTTCTATCATACCCCTTTACAATCAAATTCATAATATATCTGCTAACATATTTTAACCGCTTTTTAAGTGGCATTTCTTATATTTATAACAGCTATTTTTTTTATTATACCACGTTTTTCTATTTTTCGCAACTTACGTGCAAACAAAATAATTTAAACCACAATTATGAACCTGCTTTAGCCGTTTATCTGTTATAATAGAAATTCCCTAAAACCGGCCTACCGCAAGACTAAAAATTAAAAAGCAACCTAAGAGTATACTCTTACTTTACTCTATTTTACGGCTTACGTACCTATAAAGTTTAGGTAATTTGCTATTTTTAATAGCCATTACCCGCTTACAGCGAAGGGGATTGAGATTGATACTTATAAAACAATAATTAAAGTAAATTAGCGCAGCACAGGGCCATCGCCAAAGCATCGGCGGCGTGGTTAGGTTTAGGTATTTCGGCTAAGCCCAGCAAAAGTTTAACCATCGCTTGCACCGTAGCTTTATCGGCTTTACCATAACCGGTAACGGCCAGCTTAATGGTATTAGGCGCATAATGATTAACCTTAATATGCTGGCCGGCCAAAGCCAGCATAAGCACGCCACGCGCATGGGCTACCTCTAGGGCGCTGCTGCTGTTTTTGCTAAAGTACAAATTTTCTATCGCCGCTGCCTGTGGCCGGTAAGCCGTTAATATTTTAATTAGCTCGTTATAAATAGTTAATAATCTGCCTTCTAAGCCTTCATCTTTGCCGGTGGTTATACAGCCGTGCGCTATATATAGGCTTTTAGCGCCATCTTTTTTAATTACGCCCCAGCCGGTATCGGCAAGGCCGGGGTCTAGGCCAATTATGTGCATAGGGTATAGTACCTAACGGCCGATTTTTTATCAAGAGCTTACAGTATCTAATTAACACATATTTTTATTAATTTATATTTAAAAATAGCATAAAACTTGACTATGCCACAGTTTATTTTTATTTTAAAAGTGTAGCTACAAAATGAAAAATAAAAAGACAAAATGGGAGGAAGATATTGAAAAAAATTTACGCTTTATTATTAATTTTGGTACTTAGTTTAGGCTTTTTACTTATGGGTGCGGCCGCCAATACCGGCGATAACGACCTTGACGAATATTTTGATACCGCCGATAACCCTATTATTTACCCCGACGATTCGGTTGTGCCTATCTTTTTTGCTATTTCGGCTAATCCTAACTCAACCGCTTTAAATAGCGAGGTTATCGAAATATGTGAAGACAAATATAACTATGTGTTATTTCATAACGATTTACAATTTGACGGCAATCGTTTTACCGTAAATTTTGCCGACAACGACAGCGAATTTAACACTCTTACTTTAGCCGGTGTTAATTTTAATAACGGCGAGCATGGCTATTTGCACACCGGCAACCATGAGCAATTTACTGCCAACGGCTTAACTATTATTGATGCTTTTTACTGGGAGCGTGAGTAATTTTTTAACCGGCCAAGCCAATTTTATTTATTTCCTCTGCAAGGTAAATTTTTCCCCTTGCAGAGGTCTTATTTTCAACCACCAATTTACTAAGGATTTTTAATGTTAAAAATAGTTTTATTAATAACACTGCTTTCATTATTTATGGGCTGTAGTAATAAATCTAGCAGCCGTAGTAGCGGTAACCCTAACGAACCTAACCACCACAACCCTACTACACCGGCGCCTTGCGCCCCTAATGCACCGGATTGTCCGCCGCCTACTTTACCACCGGTAGATACCGCTCCTGCGCCGCCCGGCGGGCCGCCCAATTTACCGGCGCCACTGCCACCCGGCAACGGCAGCACTTCGCCGCCGCCTGTACCGCCAAGCTTACCGGGCAGCGGCCAACCGCCAGCTGGAAACAACCCCGCACCCAGCCCACCGACAGGCCCGGCAGGAGGTGGAGGCCGGCCGGTTTAATATTATTAATATTGATGGCTGGGGTTAATCTAAGTTCATATCGGCAGGGATATTTAAATTGCTGCTTACCCGCTGCACATCGTCGTCATCTTCCAGCTTTTCGATAAGCTCCAGCACCTTTTTAGTTTTTTCTACATCTAAGGTTACCGGAGTATCGCTAAGCATAGTAATATCGGCGCTTTCGCTTTTAATACCGGCCGCCTCTAGGGCGTTAATAACGGCTTCAAAGTTAGCGGGGTCGGTTTCAATCTCTATTAAACCACCCTCGCTAACCACATCGGCTGCGCCAGCCTCAAGGGCTACCTCGATAACTTTATCTTCATCGTTTTCATCGGCATTAACATTAACTAAGCCCACACGTTTAAATTGGTAACTTACCGCCCCAGTGGCCGCCAACTGGCCGCCGTTTTTACTTAAAATAGCTTTAACGTTAGCTCCGGTACGGTTTTTATTGTCGGTTAAAGTTTCTATAATTAAACCTACTCCGCCGCTGGCATAACCTTCGTATACCAGCTCGATATAATCGGCGGTATCGCCGCCGCCGATGCCGCGCTTAATACCTTTTTCTATGTTATCTTTAGGCATACTGGCTAAACGCGCCTTTAAAATGGCGCTGCGTAAAGCCGCATTACTATCGGGGTCGCCGCCACCATTTTTGGCCGCTACGGTAATTTCTTTAATTAATTTGGTAAATATTTTGCCGCGCTTTGCATCGGCCGCACCTTTTTTGTGTTTAATGGTGCTCCATTTATTGTGTCCGGACATCTTGGTCTCCCAGCATTTTTGAGCCAGCTTAGCATATTTAACGGCTTTTGGTCAATAAGTTAAAAAGATTTTTAAAACTATACTTGTTAATTATTAAGGGCTATGCTATATTAATAGCTATGGCAAAACGGATAAATTTAGAAAAAGTTATATTACTCGAGCTCTTAGGTAACGGCCTAGAGCTAACCCTTACCCTACAAGACGATAACGCTATAGCCATTAAAGTAGCCAGCGAAGCCGGCGGGCAGCAAGTAGGCGTAAAGCAACACGAAGACAACCCCAACACAATGGTTATTTATTTAAAAGATGACAACCCTAAAGGCCGCTTTACCGTTATTTAATGAGCACTTTGCTGACTAACCCCCATTATAACGGCTGCTTTTTTAATGGGCACGATTTTAGCTTTAGCAACTACCTTAATAAAAGCTTTACCAACTGTTGTTTTGAGTTATGCTTTTTCGATTATTCAAGCTTTAAAGAAGTTACCTTTAATGCGGTAACTATTAAAAATTGCTCATTTAGCCATAGTAAATTTAATAATATTAATTTTAATGACAGTGAGGTAATTTTTACTAACTTTAACCATAGTTTTATCAGCAACCTAAACTTTACCGGCATAAACCTAGAGTTTAGCAGCTTTTTTAAAAGTTATTTAAATAACGCTGTTTTTTTTGATTGCAACTTAGCCAATGTCAATTTTACGATGGCTTTACAGTACCAAACCAGTTTTAAGCTTTGTAATAAAGGGATTTAACTTATGCGCCGTAAAGAAGTTGATTTTTGGTTATTTATAGCTTTAATCTTAATTTACCTCGCTTTAGCCGGCAGGATTTTTATGGCTGTAATCTCTATAAACCATAATATGCATCAATTTACGCGCGGCCTGCAAGAGGGCGGTCTTTATATTGGTAACTGGCCGGGTTTTAGTCTTTATTTTTTTACCATTTTACCTATATCACTGTTAGCTATAATGTATATAAAGCAAGCTGTTTACCCTAACAAGCGATTTAAAATTATGATACTAAGCTTTAGCCTAATAACTACCACTGCTTATTTAATAATAAGCTTAGGTTTAGCTATATTTAGCATATTCCCTATAAATTTAATCAATTTTTTACTTTGTTTAATAGCGGTTGTTTTACAATTTGTAGCTTTAAAGCTATTTTATAAGCGAAAGCACCTGTCTTTTAAATTTACTTTTCTACTTGTAACCCTTTTTATAGTTATGGTTTTAGCTGTTTACGGTTTAACTATGCTACCCATTTATTTTTATTTTACAGGCCTTATCACTGCCTTTGATGACTTAATAGGCAGCGCTCATTACTTATTATCATTTAGTTATTTGGTGTCATTAATGGGGCTTTTAATGTTACTAACGGCTCTTGCCTTTTATTTACTGTTAAAAAAGAATAAAATAGGTTTATTATTGGCTTATACATCTTTTATTGCTTTTATTGCGGTAGCTAATTACCTTTGGCAAAATTTACGGCTGTTGCTTACTCACACCGTAGTGCCGCTGCTTACCTTTTTAGGCGATGTTTGGCTGCCCGCTACCTTACTGCCCTTAATATCCCGTTTAAACCGGTCTATCTTTACTTTATTTGTTATTTATGGTTTAATGCTTATTATTTTATGTGCCATCAATTTTAAAACTATTATGGCAGCGCACGCTAAAAAGAGGGATAATTTATGAAAAATATTTTATTATTAATGGGTGGTAAATCGGCCGAGTACGAAATTAGCTTACGCAGCGCCGCTACTATTTATCAAAATTTGGATAGCAGCAAATACCATGTACTGGCTGTAGCGGTAAATAAAGAAACCGGCCAATGGTACTATCATAAAGATAAAATTTTTAATGACGATTTTTCACTCATCTCACAAGGCAAGGCCGTTTATTTAGCCCTAAAAGATACAAAGGCCGGCTTATATAGCAACGAAAGCAATAAGCTAATTAGCTACATTGATTTAGCCTTTCCTATTACACATGGCCCTTATGGCGAAGATGGTAAGTTGCAGGGTTTTTTATCTATTTTAAATATCCCTTTTGTGGGGCCCGGTGTACTCAGCAGTGCCGCTTGTATGGATAAAGAAGTAACCAAAATTTTGCTTAAGGATAAATCTTTAAAGGTAGCACGCGGCAAAATTTTAATATACGGTATTCATGGAGGAATTGATTATGATTACCTTTCTCATCATTATGGAGAGACTCTCTTTGTAAAGCCAGCGAGAATGGGTAGTTCTATCGGGGTAAGTAAGGTGAAAAATCAAGCCGAACTTGATGCCGCTTTAGAGTTAGCTTTTAAGTATGATAACAAAATAATTGTAGAAGAGGCGCTAGTTGGCCGCGAAATTGAGTGCGCTATACTAGGCAGTTCTTACAGTAGTAACCCTAGTAAACAAAAAGAAGCTAGTATTATTGGTGAAATAGTCGGTAACGGTTTTTATAGTTATGATGAAAAATATGCAGACAATAGCCAAACACAATTAATTATTCCAGCCAAACTGACCGCTAAACAGCTAAAAATGGCTAGAAATTGCGCTATGGTAGCTTATTCTGCCTTAATGTGCCGCGGTATGGCACGGGTAGATATGTTTTTAGTGGGCGATAAGGTATATGTAAATGAAATTAACACACTGCCCGGCTTTACCAGTATTAGTATGTACCCTAGCTTATGGGCAGCCAGCGGCCTGCCTTTACCGAAACTTTTAGATAAATTAATTGATTTAGCCCAAGCATAATCAATTTTTATTACTCTAGTAATTATTTACGTATTATAACGGTCGATTTTAAAAATCATTACTTCTCAGCTTTCGTCTTTAATAGTAAAGGAGCACTGCATAGCAGAATTACCATGCGGTACTTTAAAACTAGCCGTAATAGTTTCATTTTCGTAATCGGCACAAAAGCAGGCTAAATATTCTTTACCATTCCAGTTAGCTACCCACATTGGTTTTTTATAAAGGCGACTAAAGCCATCTAAATCGGTTATTTTATATTCAAAAAAATCCGGTAAAGTTGCAGTTATTTTGGCTACGCCCAGCACTTCGATAGTGTCGCCAAAGTCGTCCTCTATTTCATAACCATTTTTGCTTTCATCATAATCTTTGTAGTTAAAGTAGTACTGTACGTACTCAATTCTGTCGCTTAAATCATAACCATTTTCATCCTTAACTCTTTTTTCTACATACATTGTTATTTTATTCATTACCAGTACCCCCTTAAATTGATTAAAATAAGGACGAGGCAAATAGTTACGAATAGCATATCTTTAATAATTATTTTTTTATTCATATTGACAACTCCTTTAATTTTTTGTAAATTAAAGGTAGGGGCTATAACCCCTACCAGTTTGTACTACAGCAAAGTTTCTAATATTTTAGCGACTGCTGTAAGAATTACTCCAAGTGCTGCGATTGCTTTAACTGCCAAGCTTAACCAATCGTATGCACTTATTTTTTTGGCCCTTAATTTTGACTTTTTAGTCTTAGCCATTTTACCTCCTCATGGATCTTCATATCCAACCGTGAATATAGTATATCTCTATTTTATGCCAAGCACTTGTTGGCTAAATCGTTATTTATCAAAAGTTACGTCGCTATCCAAAGCCGTACGTACAGGTAATAGCCATGCACGGCGGGCAGTAGGGAATTTGACACAAAAAGCAGGAGTATCTAAGCCGGCAGCCATATCTACTTTAAGCTGCATAGCTTTACGGTTGCCAATAAGGTTGCTTAAAGCTTCTTGCCTTCTTTTTGTCCTTATAGTCCTGCCATCTTCACCTACTACTCTATTTATAAAATTCATTTAATTATGAATCCACTCCCCGCCAACAAATAGTTTCAATTCACACGCTCCATGCGGAGCGCGACAATGCTAATGCAAAATTTATCTAGTTACTACGATAGTTTCAATTCACACGCTCCATGCGGAGCGCGACTACATCCGGAAAGTATGTACTCGCAAGGCGTGAATGTTTCAATTCACACGCTCCATGCGGAGCGCGACAAACTTCAGTAGCAAACAGAGTCCCATTAGGCGAAGTTTCAATTCACACGCTCCATGCGGAGCGCGACAAACTTCAGTAGCAAACAGAGTCCCATTAGGCGAAGTTTCAATTCACACGCTCCATGCGGAGCGCGACAACATA
>WRBN01000052.1 GCA_009784515.1 Spirochaetaceae bacterium
AAAAATTAATCAATTTTTAAGCCGCCGGTAGCTTTAATTAATCTCGCCACGTTCTCGCTGCAATTTGCTAAATTTTTAAAGCCGTCTTTTAAGGCCTCTTCTAGTGAAACTGCGCCCGGTACTATGGAAAAAATAGCATCAAAGCCATGTTCATACAAAGTTTCGGCCTCTTTACCAATTGTACCTACTAAGGCGATAACCGGTAAATTATACTTTTTAGCTACCTGAGCCACGCCGTAAGGAGTTTTGCCAAAGCGGGTTTGAAAATCCATACCGCCTTCAGCGGTGATGACAAGGTTGGCATTCTTTATGGTTTCTTCAAGGTTAGCGGCTTTTGCCACAATATTTACCCCGCGCTCTAACTTAGCATTAGCAAAGGCCATTAAGCCGCCGCCAATCCCGCCGGCTGCACCGGCGCCGGGCGCTTCTTCTATATCTTTACCTAGCTGACTTTTAATAATACCGGCTAAATGCTTTAAGTTGGCATCTAACAGTTCTACGCCTTCTGGAGTGGCACCTTTTTGCGGGCCAAAGGTACGGCTGGCACCGCGCGGGCCGGTAAGCGGGTTATCTACATCGCAGGCAGCGGTAATGGTTACCTTGCTTAAACGATTGTCCAGCCGGCTTAAATCAATTTTGACCAGCTTGCCTAATTCGCCGCCGCCAAAGGCGAGCTCTTTGCCCTCTTTATCATAAAAGTGGCCGCCTAAAGCCTGCACCATACCTACGCCGCCATCGTTAGTAGCGCTGCCGCCGATGGTTACTAAAAAGTTGGTGGCCCCTTTATCTAAGGCGGCTTTAATAAGCTGGCCTGTACCATAGGTGGTGGTGATAAGCGGGTTGCGCTCTTCGCGCGGTACTAAAGCTAGGCCGCTGGTCTTGGCCATTTCGATAACGGCCGTTTGGCCATCACCTAAAATAGCATAAACCGCTTTAATGGGCTTACCTAAAGGGTCAAGCGTTTCGGCCTCGTAGATATGGCCGCCGCGTGCACTCACTAGGGCCTCCATTGTACCTTCGCCGCCATCAGCCATCGGTACTTTAGCATAGGTAGCTTGCGAAAAAATTTTTTTAAAGCCCTCTTCAATAGCTCTGCAAGCTTCTTCGGCTGTTAAGCTTTCTTTAAAGGAGTCGGGCGCTATAACTATTTTCATATTTATTTCCTTAATAATAATATTTAATTACTTCTGTTAAAGTAAAAATTGTAACCACGAAACACACTAAAATAGTTAATTTTTCGTGTGTTTCGTGCCTTTCGTGGTTTCCTTAACCTATAACGAAACCAAAGACACCAAAAATCATAGTGGAGACAAAGGTAAGCACAAGCCCTACCGCACTTTCATAAGGGATAACCTTAAGCCTGTCCTTAATATCCATATTAACGCTGCCGCCGGTGGCATGAAAAAAGCTGCCATGAGGGAGGTGGTCGAGCACCGTAGCGCCGGAGAGAATCATTGCACCGGCGCTAACGGGAGCTATGCCGGCGGCGAGTAAGGTTTCGCCAAAGACAGCGCTGCCCACAATAGTACCGGAGGTTGTTGAAGCGGTAGCTGCCGACATTACTATACCGGCCAGCGGTGCGAGCAAGAAAGCCGGAGCGCCGGTCATGGCTAAAAAGTTGGTAAAAACATCGCGCAGCTCGCTGTTGGCAATAATACCGGCTAAGGTACCTGTACCAATCATAAAGATAGCGACAAAGCTCATACGGGCAATACCGGTAGCACAGTATTTGTTAATGTGTTTAATTTTACCCATAGATAAAGCGCCCATCACACCGCCCACCGGTAAGGCCACTAAGGGGTCTATGATGATATTAAAGGTAGGGCGTAAAGCTAATAAGCCTATAGCTACCACAGGAGCAACCAACGAGGCCCATAGAGGGGGCATAGCTTTTTCTTCTTGTTCACTAACATCATTAGGCAAAAGCTGAGCGCCTTTTTTAGAGAGAAAAGTGGCGATAACAATAGAAAAAACAATCCCAAAGATGGCAGGAATAATACCGGCAGCCATAATACTGGTTAAGGGCACCTCAAAGGTATCGGCAGCCGCTATCGATTGAGGGTTAGGGCTAATAACGTTGCCGCTTTTTCCGCCGCCAATCATAGCCACCAAAATACCGGTTTTACTAATATTAGCTTGTTTGGCCACCATTAAGGCGATGGGCGCTATAGTAATAACGGCAATATCGATAAATACGCCAACGGCAGTTAAGGCAGCGGCAGCTAAAACAAGGCAGATAATCGCCCGGCTTTGGCCAAGCGCCCGCACAATGGTAGTAGCTATTCTGGCGGCAGCGCCACTTTCGATAAGCACACCGGCTAAAACACCAGCCATTAAGATACGCAAGATGGCTGGAATCATACCTTGCGTGCCGCTAATCATTAATGAGACGGTTTGTACTAAGCTTAAGCCGCCCACTAAGCCGCCCACCACACTACCCAGCACTAAAGCATAAGCCGGGTGAACCTTTTTGATAATTAAAAAAATAGCAATGGCTAAAGCAACCAATGCACCCCAAATAGAAACCATATTGTAATCTCCTTAAACTTTGATGTTAAAGTGTAAGCTGGTTTTTGAAAGTTGTCAAATCTTTTTTATAACTATTTAGTGCATTTGTATTATAACAGGCAATATGTAGAAAGGGTGTTTAGAGGTGTCTTAAAATATTAAAAAGCCTATTTACTGCCGCTAAACCAAGCTTAGCAACAACAAATAGACTAATATGTTAAAAACTAGGTACTGAAACTAATTTATTAAAACCACCAGCGAATACCAAGCGTACCGCCAATGTTAAAATAAATATTATCGGTACCAAAACCGTTAGGAGCATGCTCGCCAAAATAAAGCTGTAAGCCAAGTCGAGGGTCGAGCGAGAGAAAAATATCTAAGTGGTTAATCAGCAAAAAGCGTAACCCAAGCGAAGCACGGCCGCCAAACGAAAGGCCGGTATAACCAAAATCGCCGGTCCAACTAGAAAAACCGGCTTCTAGGCCGGGAGCGGCATAAAATTGTAACCAATCGATAAAATCGTGGCTATATAAATGCCATTTATAATGACCGCCAACGCTAAAAAAGTTTTCGCGGATATTAAGCGAGATAGCCGCAGTAGCATCGGGGTTACGCATATTACCAAAACCTAAGCTAAGGCCTGCTCCGCCAAAACCGGCGCCATCACCTCTGTACCAACCGGCACCGGTTTCTATACCAATACCAAAAGCATGGGCATTTACGGCTCCAAAAGTAGCTATGGCTAATACCATAAGTAATTTTTTCATTTTTTTACTCCTTTATTACTTTTTACCTTTATTTAAAGTAACATAATTTTTAGCTTAATACAACTATTTAGGCAATTTTTTTAAGGTTGCCGGCTAATAACCATAAACAGTAACCTTTACACAACTTATTTAACTAATTTTGCTGGAAGCTATAATAAAACTAGGCGTTATGGCATATTCTTTACGCCACACCTCTATTAATTCTTTGGTTTTTTCTTCGTAGTTAATCCGTCTTTTTATCACAAAAGAGCCGGCTTTCCCTTTTATCTCAGTTATTACGGCAAAACCGCCGCCGCCTAAATAAATAATTTTTTCACCTTCGGCCAGTTGTTCACGGGCATTAAGCTCTTTAAGCACACAATCAAAATGAGCAGCCTGACCGCTAGCGCCTAGCCCTATAGCTTGCATAACTTCTTTAATTTCTAGCTTACAGCTAGCACAATAAAGAGGTTCGTGCTCTTTTTTGGGTGCTGCATAATGTTCGCGGCGGGTATTGTCGGCAGCTTTTTTTTTGTATTTAACCTTGCCGCCGCGTTTTTTGCGGCCGGCACTTTGGTTATTGTTTTCGTTTTTTGCTAACATCTTCTTCCATATTAATACCATTCCACTGCAAAAAACCATGTGCTAGGGTGGTGGCAATACCGGCAACTGCGGTATCTAAATAAGTGGCAGAGTTAATCTTCTGCTTTAATTCGGCAATCTTTTCGGGATTGCTTGGTTTAGCGATGCGAGAGCTCATAGCGGAGTTCCGTCTCCTTCAAAGGCGTTTTTAATGTAATGCAGCTCGCCCGTCTTCCTTGACAAAAAAGCTACATCAAAACGCAAAGCAAGCTTTGCGTAAGCAGGGTGCTGCTCCACAAACTCTAAAGCCGTTAACATAATATTACGCATTTTACGCTTATTTATGGCGTACTCCATGTCTTCGTAACTATAAGTTAACCAGCTTTTTACCTCAATAAAAACTAGGCAGTCTTCTTCCCTTGTTATTATATCGACCTCTCCCCGTCTGCTCTTAAAGTTTCGGGCAATAATTTTTAACCCGTTACTTTTTAAGTAGTTACAGACTTTTTCTTCGCCTTCATTACCTTTTTGCTTATTTGTCATAACACTTTATTATTCGGGCAAAGGTTCAAATTTTTTGACTATTTATTAATTAAAGTTTGCTAAAGTTTGGCCGAAAGACAATGCCAACCCGCCTAAAAGCCACCCATATCGGCGGCACATTTGACATTCATCGGCATTTATTTTACATTAAGCAAAGCATTTTAAAAGGAGAATAAGATGAGTATTTATAATTTTAATATTAATAAAGCAGATGGCAGCCCGCTTAACTTAGGGCAATATAAAGGCCACGTGCTCCTGTTAGTAAATACCGCCAGCAAATGTGGCTTTACCCCGCAATTTGCCGGACTAGAAAAGCTTTATCAAGATTATGCTGCTAAAGGCTTTAGCATTATTGGTTTTCCTTGCAGCCAATTTATGAACCAAGAGCTTGCCGGTGCCGGCGAAGCCGAAAGTTTTTGCCGGCTAAATTATGGCGTTACCTTTCCTATTGCTCAAAAAATTGAGGTAAACGGCCCTAATGCCGACCCGCTTTTTACCTACCTTAAAGAACATAGTACTATGAAAGATTACAAAAAGTTAGGCTTAAAAGCTAAATTTTTAACATTGTTTTCTAAAAAGAATGCCGCCGCTAACGATATTAAGTGGAATTTTACCAAATTTTTAATTGATAAAGACGGCCAAATAGTAGAACGTTTTGAGCCTACCGAAACTCCAAAAGTGATAGAGGAAAAACTTAAAACCTTATTATAGTAAAAATTAAAAGGTGAAAATTATTTTTCACCTTTTAATCCAAAAGTTGTATTTGGTTATCTAACATTAGTAAATATATTTATTACAGCGCTACACAAGATGCGGGCTAACCCGCTAAGCTACAAAGGCCTCTAACCTTCTTCGGCGGGTAGGGTGCTGTAGCCGTGCCAAAGCCTTTTTTTCTATTTGCCTTATCCGCTCTTTAGTTAAGTTAAAACGCTCGCCAATATCTTTTAAGCTCATAGCTTCTTTGCCATTTAAGCCAAAACGCAGCTCTAAAATACGGGCTTCTCTTTGGGTAAGGAAAGAAGAAAGCATAGCGTTTATCTCTACTTTAAGCTCGGCTTGCTCCGTTAGCTCTTGCGGCGTGGCATAATAATTGTCGGGGATAAACTCGCCTAAGGTAGAAGAGCTATCGCTGTCGATTCTCGTTGGGGCATCTAGGCTTACCGTGCCGCGCGCCACATTAAGCAGCAGTTGTACGGTATCTTTATTAAGGCCAAGCAGCTGGGCAATTTCTTCGGCTTCCGGCTCTTTCCCGCTATTAGCTAGGCTTTTACGCACTTTTTCAATTTGTACCAGTTCGTTAGCCCTATTTTGCGGCAGCCTGATGCTACGTGCTTTTTCGCCTAAAGCCTTCATTATGGCCTGCCTAATCCACCACACAGCGTAAGAGATAAAATGAAAGCCCTGTTCGGGGTCAAAGCGGTCGATAGCTTGCAGTAAGCCTAAGTTGCCTTCGCTAATTAAATCGGCCAGCGACATACCTTGATTTTGAAACTTTTTAGCCACGTTTACCACAAAACGCAGGTGCGATTTAGCCAATAATGCCCGTGCCTCTTCATCGCCGGCTTTAGCTAGCTTGGCTATGGCAATTTCTTCTTCGTGGCTAAGCAGTTTAATTTCGTTTATCTCTTTTAAATAAAGAGATAAAGCATTTTCGTCTTCATCGTATTTAATCTTTTTACTGTTTTTCATAATACACTCCTTAACTAGCTTTTGCTAGCCCACTATTAATACTGCAAAAAGCGTGCCAACCGGCATTGGTGAACAAATAAGAATTAAGAGTAAATAATTGAGCTAGCATGGGTAATTTTGTCGCACGAAACAAAAATAGCCAAAAATTGCGACATTTTGACCAAAAATTAATTTTTTTAATTTTTTTTTCAACAAATTTTAACAACTTTGTTATTTTACATTGACGAATTAGCACTTTTAGCTTACTATAAACTAAGATATTTTTTGTTCACAAAGTATATTAACAATTAAGCGGCATTTTTTAGCTTACTCTTAATTAAAGTATTTTTGTTTGCATAAGGTAGCTAATTTTTATTTAAGGTTGTGTATTGTATGAGTAACAAAATTTATGTTGGTAATATGAATTACCAAACCCGTGAAGAACATTTGCGTAGCTTGTTCGAAGCTTATGGCGAGGTATTATCTATACATTTTGTCAAAGATCGTGAAACCGGTCGCTTTCGAGGCTTTGCCTTTGTTGAGTTAGATTCACCGGAGGCAGTAGCCGATGCCGAACGCGGTCTTGATGGCAAAGAGGTTGATGGCCGCCAGCTTAGGGTAAAAAAGGCCGATGAACGTCCTCCCCGCCCTAATAATAATCGTGAAAGACATTACGATAATTAATTATAGTTAAAAAGCGGGGTACACCCGCTTTTTTATTAACTTTGCTATAAAATTATCCATTAAAAATATTTAGCGGCGGCCGGCCAATATTAGAGCAAAATCGCGCTCAAAGCTTTCATAAAAACCGTATTCATCAAAAAATGGCTGCCTAAATTGGCTTTCGGCGCGTATCTGCCATTGCCCGGCTTCCGGGCGTAAGCGTATACGGTTTAGGAGGACCCGGCTTTGGCCAACTTCGCCCACCGCTGCTAGCGATAGCGCTAAAAAGTAGTAACTTCTAAAAAAATCGCTTTCTATAAGGTATTGGTGCATTTCGTGGTAAGATAAAGCCATATCCAGTAGCTCCTCTAGGCCGGTAAACCGATAGCTGGGGCGGTAAAATTGCAAATGGCTTATGAGCATCGATGATTTAACAACCATAGCATATAAAAAGTTTTCTATGGCTTGCATAGCTTCGGCCGGGCTGCCCATACGATAAAAAGCTAAAGCTTGCATTTCTACCGCTAATAAGCTGGGGTTTACTTCCCAGCGGTAAAGCTCTATCACCCTATTTAAACCTTCGCGCATTAAAATTTGTCCGGCTTGCTCACGCTGCCGCCTCAGGGTAGTAAAGTTATAGTCATCAAAGTCGCGCCTTTCAATATCGGTGAGCACCGCCAAATAAAGGCCGTATTCCTCGCGCATCAAATAAAGCTCCGCTAAAGCATAAAGGTATTTAGTGCGTAAAAGGTAGGTACTATCTTCGTCTATGGCCCTTTCAAGGTGCCGTTCGGCTAAGGTAAGCTCGTTTTGTGCCCGGTAAATTAAACCCATTAAGTAGCTGGCTTCGCTAAAACGGCTGCCGTTGTATTGCCAAGCCCGCTGGGCAAAAATTAAGGCATCACCCAGCCGCCTATTTTCAAAGTTGCTCCAAGCTAAACTTAACAAAATATTAGGTTCGGTAATGTTATTAATTTGTTCGCGGTTACGCTCAAAAGCTGTTTGGGCGTTTAAGGTATAACTTAGCAGTAATAAACTAATTAAAATTTTTTTGGCCATAATCTTTACTACTTATCGGCTTTTTATAAGTGAAAGCTGAAAAATGAAAGGTAAAAAATTATAGCCAAAAGCTAATAAGGGAATGGCTTCCGCATCATTAGTATCGAGCAAATAAACATAGTTAGCGGCTATGGTTAAGGCATTTAGTTAATAATTATTAACTGCTATTTTAGTATAATACAGCAAAATAAAGCTGTCAAGAAATATTAAAATATTTATAATAGGTTTTATTAAAAATTATCAATAATTTTTATTGACAGAAATTTTATCTGTGCTACTATCAAGGGAGTAAAATTTTTTTATTTTAACAAAACTCTCTGTGCTTTTTTATGGCTCTAAGTTACTTGCCTATCTTCTTTAATTATACTTTGTTATATAAGCACATCTATAAAAAAATTTAGGAGGAATTATGACTTTAAAACGTATAGCTTTGGTTTTAATAGCTATTACTTTGTTAGCTTTTGCGGCTTGCAATAAACGAGGGGGCTCGGGCAGCTCGAGCGGGAATGGCACTTCAGTAGGCAGTTTACCGCCAAGTACTTTTGCTTTACCGACGCGTTCAAGCATTATCGATGCGGTGGTAGCGGCTGGCGGAACTGATGTAATGGTTACCGGCTATAGCGTTAATGGCAGTGCGGTAACCGATGGCAGCTCGGTATTAGGTGATAGCCCTATTGCCCTTATTGTAGCGTACGATTACGATATATTACTCAATCATGGGGTATCTAACACCGTTGTTCGTACCTACATTGGTGGATTGTTTAGTAATTTTACCAATGTATCTATTGTTGCTAACGGTACTAATATCCGCTCCTCTTCAGCGTTACTTAATCTGCCAACTCAAGTTCAAATTGTTACGGCTACCAATACCGCTATTTCTACCGCTTCCACTCAGCTTGGCGTAACGCTCGGAGTAATAGACATGAGCCGTTTTCTTTATACCGTGGGTGATATACCAACTGCGGGAGGAGGAACAACTGCGGGAAGCAACCCTATTGTTGTGGTTATTAGGTACAGTTTTTATGGGCCTACTACCCAGCCTACCCTTGCTATTCAAGAGGCGGTAGCCGAATTATTTAACAGTGGGTTTAGGAACGTAAGCATAGATGTAAGCGGTATCAATGTTTCTTCATTGGATATGGGGAACGTTTTGGCACCGGGGCAAGGCCCGCAAGGGGGTGTAACTTATGGAACTTATGACGCGCAAGCCCTTAACTGGACAAGAAACTTTCCCGGCGGCAGCGGCCAATGGTTAGCTCCCGAATTGGCCGGTAAATACCTTCGTTCGGGAACGGCGGTAAACTCTATGCAGCGCTATTACATTTTTATGTTTTTGTCGGCCTCGCAAATCCGTGAGTACGAAATTTTAGTTGCCGACTGGAATAGCTTTAATAATTTACAAGGTGTTACCACACGCGATTTTGCCTGGAATGGCAGCAGCTTAAGCTTTGTTGCCGGCTCGCAGGTTAACAATATTCCTATAGCCGATGCCTTTAACCAAATTCATAGCCTTTATAACACGGTGGTGTTGCCCAGCCAGCCATAACCGGTAATTATTTATTAAAAAAGCTAAGGTAATCTCATTAAGGTTACCTTAGTTTTAATTACCGGCTATCTGCGTAAGCCTTCTATTAATTTTATTTTTAATAATTTGTACATAATTAAAATGCAGGCACTCATTGTTAAGCCAAAGATAGCCAATAAGCCAAAGGTAGCAAGGCTAGATGATTGTTGCCACCATTCTACCCCTAGCAGTTGCTTTAAGGCTAAATAAACGCCAAAAGCTGTTAAACAGGCGATTAAGACTTTAATAAAATCGCGGGTAAGTTTGGCTAGCCCTAAGCTGCCGTATTTAAAGCGGGCTATAGTGGTTAAAATAATAAAAGCTAGAAAAAAGGCGGCGCTATTGGCGTAAGCTAAGCCGGCTACCCTTAGCGGAGTGGTTATTAAAATTAAACTTAATATAATATCTAGCCCGCAAGCTAGCGCAGCGCTAATAAGCGGCATATTAAAGCTTTTTTTACTGTAATAATAACGCACAATAAAGTTATAGGCGGCTACAAAAAACATACCCACACAAAAACCCACTAACACTCGGCCGGCCATAAGAGCATTAGCCGGTAAAAAAGCCCCACGCATTAAGGCTACGCTAATAATTTCGCGGGCCAGCAGGCTCATTATTAAAGCCGCCGGCATAAGTAGGTATAGTAAAAGCTTAAGCCCGCTTAACAAACTGTCGTTAAGGGCTTCGTGATTACCGCGCTCGGCTTCGCGGCTCATTTGCGGAAAGTACACCGTATTAACACTAGCCGAAAAAATACCGTAAGGCAGCTGAAAAAAAACAATAGCATTAGCTAATGCACTGGCCGAGCCGCTCTCTAAGCCGCTGGCTAAAAAGAAAGCCACTTGCTGGTTTATGGCCAAAATACTGCCAGTTATCAGTACCGGTAACCAATGTTTTAGGACTGCCCTAAAGCTGGGATTGTTAAAGGCAAAGTTAGGCAGCAAATAGTAACCTAATCTTTTGTAGGGTATGGCCTGCATAAGCAGCTGCACAAAGCCGCCGGTAATGACCCCTAAAGCCATGCTGTAAGGCCCTAAATATTGATGAGTAAGCAAAATAACGGCTATCATTATTACCGAAAAAGCAATGGGTGAAAGCGCCGCCACTAAAAAGCGGTTATAACTATTAAGCACAGCCATAAAGATGGCGGCAATACTTACCAAAAGTAAATAAGGCATAAAATACCTAAAAATTACGCCGGCCAACAGCATTTCGTGAGGGTTAGGAAAGCGTACAAATATCCTTACCACATAAGGGCTAAAGATGATAGCTAAAATAATTAAAGGGACCAATACCACATATTGAAAAGCCAGTATTTGCCGGCTTAACTTTTTAGCGGCATCTTTGTTATTATTGGCTAGGTGTTTGTTAAGTTCGGGGATAAAAGCCGATGATAACGCTCCTTCGGCCATAAGTTTACGTAAGTTATTAGGGATAGAAAAAAGAGCATTAAGTACATCGGCCAATCCTTGCGCCCCAAAAACGGCATTAATAACGGCTATTTTAACAAAGCCAAGCAGGCGGCTGGCTAAGGTGCATAACATAACTAAATAGGTAGCTAAGCTGCGCTGGCGTTGAGATTGATCTGGGAGCGGTTCGCCGTTAGGTGGGGTGGGCTCTTTTGGCATAAAGTAAGTGTAGCATAAAAAGGAGTAATTAAACTACCACTTTGGCAGCCGTAGCGGCGGCAAAATTTATGAAACCTGCCTAAAGCACATAATTATGATTAATAATTTAAAGTAGTAGCCCTTCTAAGCCCAATTATATCTTTTGCTGCCAGCTTTGTGCCTTTAAACTCGATAACGGCTAAATTGGTAAGGCTGCTTACATCTAAGCTGGTTATAGCAGTTAGATATTCTAAGCCGGCTGCATTACTAATGTTAGTAATAACAAGTTCGCCGCCGATATTAGTTAAAGCGTCGCTTAACGGCCGCCCTGTGCGGGCGGCGTTATTACCTAACTTTTGGGCAACAATGTTCCGCAAAGCTTCATCAGGAAAAAGACTATTAAGAGAGGCATCAGCGACTACCGGTAACCCTCTGTTTATACTTATATCAATGCAGCCTAAAAAGATTAACAACAAAGGCGTCAATAAAAATTTTTTTTCATAAAAGGCATTTTTCTAAGTTTAATAATTGCACCACTAATACTCACACAGCTTAGGCGCACGTGGGAACGGTATTACATCGCGCATATTAGCCATACCGGTTACATACATTAAAAACCTTTCCAGCCCAAGCCCAAAGCCGCTGTGCGGTACACTGCCGTATTTACGTAAATCTAGGTACCAGCTATAGTCATCTGGGTTAAGGCCGCATTGGTTAATACGTTGCAGTAAGGTGTCGTAATTATCTTCACGCTCGCTGCCGCCAATAATTTCTCCCACGCCGGGCACCAATATATCCATACCTCGCACCGTTTTGCCATCGTCATTCAGTTTCATATAAAAACTTTTAATATCTTTAGGGTAATCGGTTACAATAACCGGCCCTTTGATAAGCTCTTCGGTAAGGTAACGCTCGTGCTCGCTCTTAAGGTCTAGCCCCCAGCCTAGCGGGAACTCAAACTTTTTACCGCTTTTTTCTAATAATTCAACGGCCTGCGTATAGGTGATGACCTCAAAGGCGCTGGCGGCCACCTTGCGCAGCTCATCAATAATGCCGGGCTTAATACGTTGGTCAAAAAAAGCCATATCTTCGGCGCTATTTGTCAGTAAATCGTTAATAAGGTACTTTAAAAATTCTTCAGCTATGGCAATGTTACCTTTAATATCGCAAAAGGCCAATTCGGGCTCTACCATCCAAAACTCGGCCAAATGGCGTACGGTATTGCTGTTCTCGGCCCGAAAAGTGGGGCCAAAGGTGTATACATCACCCAGCGCTAGGCAGTAAGCCTCTACGTTAAGCTGGCCGGATACCGTTAAATGCGCCTTTTTACCAAAAAAATCTTTACTATAATCAACTTCGCCTTTAAGTTTATCCAGCGGTAAGGTGGTTAGCTGAAACATTTCGCCGGCGCCTTCGGCATCACTGCCGGTAATAATAGGGGTGTGGATATAATTAAACCCTTTACTCTGAAAAAAGTTATGAATAGCATAACTTACTTTGTTGCGCACACGCATAACGGCCCCAAAGGTGTTGCTGCGGCCGCGCAGGTGGGCAATTTCGCGCAAAAACTCCATACTGGTAGCTTTTTTTTGCAAAGGGTAATCGCTGGGAGCAATACCCAGCACCTTAAGGCTATCTACTACCAGCTCCACACTTTGTCCTTTAGCGGGGCTTTCTTGCAGCCGGCCTACGGCCATAAGGCTGGCGCCGGTGCTAATTTTGTTAAATTCATCTTTTAAATTATCGTTTAAATTATTTTTATCTATAATAAGCTGCAAGTTGCTTAAGCAGCTGCCATCGTTAAGGGCAATAAAACTGGTTTGGGCTCCATCACGTACGGTACGTGCCCAGCCGTAAATGGTAAGCTGTTTACCAAGATAGCTGCTATCGTGCAGTAAAGAAATTATTTTTATTCGGTCTTTCATCATAGTTAATTATAGCAGGTAGCCAAATAATTAGCAAGCTGGCCTAATATTAGGTAACTATCCTTTTATAGACACCAATAGTATTTATAGATGGCTAGCTAGTCTAGCAATTTTATCTAGCCAAACCAACCTTAAAAAATATCAAAAAAAATTAAACTTTCTCCTCAAGTGAAGAATTAACAACCCGTAATTGAGTAGTGGTAACTGAAAAGTGAAA
>WRBN01000053.1 GCA_009784515.1 Spirochaetaceae bacterium
GCGAGCAGGCGCGGCTCGGCCGCGTTCGCCTGAAGCCAGGCATGGATTTCAGAGGCGGCGTCCTGGCCGTCGCGGACGGCCCAGACGACGAGCGAGGCGCCGCGCACGATATCGCCGGCGGCAAAAACGCCGGGTATGTTAGTGGCCCCGTGTTTATCCACCTCTATCTCGCCAAATTTATTACGTTTAACACTATCGGCCAGCCATTCGGTGTTAGGCATTAACCCTACTAAGATAAACACCCCTTGCACATTAATGGTGGTTTGTTTGCCGCTGGCTCTGTCGCTGTAACTTAAGCTGGCTACGGTATCTTTGCCGCCAATTTCGGTGGTTTGGGCATTGGTTACTACCGTAACGTTAGCTAAGGTTTTTAGCCGCTCTTGCAATATTTTATCTGCTTTAAGCTCCGGCGCAAACTCAATTAAGGTTACCTGTTTAACGATACCGGCTAAATCGATGGCCGCTTCCACACCGCTGTTGCCGCCGCCAATTACCGCTATTTCTTTGCCGGTAAAAAGCGGGCCGTCGCAGTGTGGGCAGTGGACAATGCCTTTGTTTTTAAAATCGAACTCACCTTTAACGTTAATGTTCCGCCAGCGGGCGCCGGTGGCCAGCACGAGGCTTTTGGCTTTAAGAATAGCCCCGTTGGTCAAAGTTAGCTCTATCAATTTGCCTTTGCTAAGTTTAGTGGCCGCTATAGCCGGGATAATATCGATGGGGTATTCTTTAAGGTGCTCAAACACTTCGGCCATAAATTTAGGGCCTTCGGTATATTTTTGGCCGATAATATTTTCGATAGCGAGAGTTTCCAGCACCTGCCCGCCTAAGGTTTCGCTTAGTAAGCCGGTGCGTATGCCTTTACGGGCGGCATAAATAGCCGCCGCTGCACCGGCCGGCCCGCCGCCAACTATGAGCATATCGTAAGGTTCTTTGTTATTTAAATCGGCCGCCGTTGAGGTTATCCCTAGTTTAGCCACAATTTGCTCTAGGCTCATACGGCCGCCGAAAAATTCGCTGCCGTTTAGATAAACTGTGGGCACAGCCATAATATTTTTAGCCTCTACCTCGCTCTGAAAGCTGCTGCCCTCTACCATTGTGTGGCTAATGTTGGGATTAAGCACGGCCATAATGTTAAGAGCCTGCACGACATCGGGGCAATTATGGCAGCTTAGGCTAACATAACTGATAAAATCGAGTTTTTGGTTAATCGTTTTAATTTGCTCGATGAGTTTATCATCAATTTTAGGTTTGCGGCCGCTTACTTGCAGCAAAGCCATAATAAAGGAGGTAAATTCGTGGCCTAAAGGCAACCCGGCAAAGGTGATGCCGCTTTTGGCCGTTTGCGTGTCGATGGTAAAGCTGCCGGTACGCTCTAGAGTTACCTCGTTAAGGCTAATTTTAGGCGATAAAGCCGCAATTTCCTGTGCAAAAGCCCGCACTTGCTGTGATAGTTCATCGTTTTTTACACAAATATTTAGCACTACCGGCTGCTCGATATACTCTAGGTAAGGGCTAAGCTTCGTTTTCATTTCGTCATCTAAAAGCATATAAAATATCTCCATATTAACTAATAAATAATAGCGAATAGTTAATACGTGTTATCTATTCGCTATTATTTGCAAAAGCTGCACTTTTGCCTATATCTTGCCTACTAAATCTAGGCCGGGTTTTAAAGTTGCCGCACCGGCTTTCCACTTGGCCGGGCAAACTTCGCCGGGGTGGTCGTGCACATATTGGGCAGCCTTTACTTTATCCACTAAATTGGCGGCATTGCGGCCAATACCGCCGGCATTAACTTCGGCGATTTGGATAACGCCGTTAGGGTCTAGCACAAAAGTGCCGCGCTCGGCTAAACCGGCATCTTCGATAAGCACATCAAAAGCACGGCTAATTTTATGGGCCGGGTCGCCAACCATAACATATTCTACTTTATTAATACTTACCGAGTTATCGTGCCATGCTTTGTGTGTAAAATGCGTATCGGTAGATACCGAATACACCTCTACCCCTAAACTTTTTAAAGTAGCGTATTGTTCTTGTAAATCTACCAATTCGGTAGGGCAAACAAAAGTAAAATCGGCCGGATAAAAAAAGACAACGCTCCATTTGCCAATAAAGTCGCGTTCGTAATCTACCTCAAAAAAATCTTTGCCTTGTTTAAAAGCCATACCTTTAAAGGCTTCTACTTTTTTACCAATTAATCCCATAATTTTCTCCTATTAATTAAATTTTTTATTTATTACAATTTTTACAAAGACCGTAAAAAACCACTTCCATACGTTTAAGTTGGTAACCCGGCAAGTTGCTTAAATCGGCCTCTAGTGGTAATTTGTTGTCTTTAAAGCCGGTGTCGCTAACGGCCCCGCAGCTTTCACAAATAAAATGCCTATGGGCCTTAACATTACTATCAAAACGTTCTTGGCCGTCTACCACTCCAAGTGATTTAATCAGCCCTTCTTCTTTAAAAACATTAAGATTACGGTAGACGGTAGCTAAACTTAATGAGGGGTAGTCGCCTTTTAACTGGGTAAAAAGCCATTCGGCCGTAGGGTGGCTATGCGTACTGCGGATTTTAGTTAAGATAGCTTCGCGTTGTTTACTATAGTTTTTCACTAGGTGCCTCTCTTTGGTAATCATAAACTAATAATAGTAACGGTTATTAGTTTATGATATAGCAGTTAATTTGTCAAGTACTTTCTTAAAGATTTAGCGGGTTTTAAAACTTTTTGCAAAGCAGGTTAACCACGAATTACACACCGGGCCGCAGGGGCAATTATGAGTTATGAATAAGGTTAATTTATTTACTTTGCTCTGGCTCTGTATGACTAAATATAATACCTTGACGGTATCAGCTCTTTATGTTATAATATATTACTGTTTCGGTAATAAGAATGTATAGGAGAAAGAATTTATGAAAATAAAACTACTATTAATTTTAATAGCTTTTAGCTCTTGTGTATATAATCCGCCACCGCTTGGGAGGAGAAGATAGACCCTCCTCATTATGTACTTGAGGATTTTGGAAATTTGATAATATTTGATTTGGGCCGGGCAACTAAGCCCGAAGCTGAGTTGCATCTCATATTTACACCTTTAGGGATTGTGCTTGCTTTTACAGATACTGAAAGAATTATAGAATTATTAGTTCCTATCCAAGAGATACAAGAAACTTTATCCGCTACTGAGCATATAAATATGGTACTACGCTATACCCATAATACATCAGCAAATTACACCCTGAACGTTACTTTTACCAATATAACTCCGTATACAATAGAGTTTGATTATGGTGTAGCTCCTCTTGCTTCCGGTGAGATTCAGCAGGAACAATTTGAAGTACTTTTTGCAGAAGCTCATGGTGCCGGTGCATTTAGGTTGCTTAGGAACATTGTGAATTCATCTGTATTATGGTTATTACCATGAGGATAGTTACCAAAGTTATAACACCCTTGACAAAGCTTTTATTTTAAGCTAACTTACTAAGGTTGTTTCTCGGTTATGTAATGGTAGCATAGCAGATTCTGACTCTGTTCGTGGGGGTTCGAGTCCTCCCCGAGAAGCTTTACCTTGTAAACATATAGTTGTATAGTGCGTGTTTACAAGGTTTTTTGTTTTGGGTGTAGATACTTTTGTAAAAAGGCCATCGCCCGCCCCTTGACAATAATTGGATATTAGGTTACAGTACTAGTGTTGTGCGTCATTTTATAGGGGAGGTCTCCTAGTGGCTATGGAAGCAGACTGTAAATCTGTCGCTTCGGCATCGTGGGTTCGAGTCCCACCCTCCCCACTTTTAATCTTATTAATTTTAACTAAAGCTGCGGATAATGCGCTTTGTAACGGCTGCCGGCATGCGAACCATCGCAAAAAGGCTTATTGCTTGATTGACCGCAGCGGCACAAAGTTTGTTTAGCCCGTACTTCATAGGCTATGTCATCGGCCCCTATCACCTTGATACTACCGCGTAACCACAGCGGGCCCGATATATTAAGACCGGTATCTTCCAGCAAGTTAAGCTGTGCAGTCTCTTTAGCCTCTAGCGATTTACCATCTTTACCGTACATTACTAACCGTCCCGAGGGGCATAAGTTAGCTTCGTTAGCGGCTAGCTCGGGCTCTCTGCCGGCGGCTACTAAGCGCCAAATTTGGCCGGCACGGTCGCAAAAACGGGCAAAGGCGCAATAATTTTGGTTATCTAACAATATTTGCTTGGGACCAACTAACTTATCGGCAGATTCTTGCTGCATTATTGGGGTGGTATCGGCGGTTTCGCGGCCATCAAAATGGGCAGCAAGGTGCGAGCCATCGCAAAAAGGGGCATTCCGGCTTTGGCCGCAACGGCATAGATGGGCCGGTAAAGCTTTTATCTCGAACATCTTACCATCACCGTAACCTATAGAAACACCATCTTCGTTGGTTAAAATAATTTTTTGTGTTAATTTTGTTAGCCCGTAAACAAGATAGGGGCCGTTGGCGGTAACCTTTACATAAATTTCTGGGTTCATCTTTAAAATATACTGCTATTATCTTTATTTATAAAGGTAGCTTTATATGGCTGATAGCCGGTTGGATAATTTAAAAAGAAAGAAGCGAGCGCAGCGAAAAATTACCGGCTACCCGGCCGCTAAGCTGGGCCCTATGGCCATCGGCAAAGGTGGCTATTAAAGTTACTTCATTTAAATTTACAGGTAATATTTCACTGGTTAAGTTTTGGCTGCCTGCTTCTATCACCACTTGCCCGCTGTACAATAAATTGTTACGGTCATAAAAATGCAGATAAATAGTAGCGGCTGCCGGGCCGTTATTAATAAAAAGAGCGCTTACTAAAGTTTGTTCGCTAAAAAGGCGGGCCTCAAATTGTATGGTATAAGGGCCGTAGTTTAAGCTTTGGCTGTGGTTAAGCAAAGGCGGCAACCCAAACAAAGCAACAGCCGCGATTAATGTTAAGCTAACTAGAGTAATTAAACGGCTATGGAAGCCGCGTTTTCTTAAGTTTAGCCGTCCTTTAGTCAGCTTTTCTTTTAGCGGGCGGCTAGGCGGTTTACTATAGTAGTGGTAATCGCCCTCTAGGCCTTCGGTTTCTTTCATGGTTGTCGTTAGTTATTCCTCTAAATATATTGCTTCTAATTCGTTTAAATTGTCATCGAGGGTAAAGTTATCTTCACCAAGTAAAGTATGTTCGGTGTTAAATAATCTATCCAGCCGCCACCATAATACATTAGCCCCGCGTATATTCCCAAAAATGGCCGATAAAATACCGCTGTCATCAAGCGATAATAACCTAAAAGTAGCCTCGCGGGCAAAGCCGGCCTCAAGGTCAAGGTTGTGCAGCTCACTGCCGTCTAGGCTATCAATAATGAGTAAGTTGTAATTAGTGTTTAAACCAAAGGTTGATATAAAATAAAGGTTACCGGCTAAATCGCTGCCGATTAACTCGTAAAAACTGCCGCCGGTGGCCGGGCTAACTATTTGGCCGCTAACGCTGTCGGTACGTAAATCGTAGCTGTATACATAATCGCTAAAGGGGTAGTTAAGGCTGCTGATGGCGCTGGTGCGGATATAAAGCAGCGGCTGGGTACGGCTAACAATAATATTATCGATATGAAAGTTGGCGGCTTCTGGCCCTAATAAACTTTGCGGCGATAAATCGTTTAGTTGATAAAGCAGTTCGCCCTCGCTGTTAAACCAAAAAATTTGCCAGCCGGCTAAGGTGCGGCTTATCACCACTATATCGTTATTGGCGGTAACGATAAGGTTATCTACCAAAGGAAAACTAGAGCCCATAAAACCTTCGCGCCCTAAAAAGTTAAGGTACTCGCCGCGCTCGTTAAAAATGAGCACCACATAGTTATAAAAAGTATCTTCGTTAAAGTTAAGGTTAAAATCTTGAGTGATGGAGTATCTATCTACCACATAAATAAGGCCATCGGAGTTAACGGCAATTTGGCCTTGCTCGTTAAAGTTCCAGCGGGTAATGAGCCTTTGGTCGCCCGCTTGCAAAAAAGGCGGATTGGTATTTTCATTATAAATGAGCGATAAAATATCGCCGTAGCTAGAAAAACGCATTATTTTACCGCTGGTAGTGTTAGATAAATAAAAAAAACCGTTACGCATAGTAAAAAAGAGGTTGCTTCTTACCGTAGTCTCTCGGGTTTCAAAAAGGTTTAGCTCGTCTTCCATAACGCCAATACGCAGGCTAAATAAATCGTAGCGGGCTACTTCACTGCTTTCGTGGGTACAGGCTAGTAAAAAAATGATAGTAAGTAAAACAAAGGCCTTCATCATTAAATAGTATGCCATTTTTTAAGCAATTATTCAAGTAATAAAAAACAAGGTTGAAAGCTATTAGTTTTTATGCTAGTATAATTAAGGAGATTTTAGCATAAGGATTACTTAATTAATATAAGTGAGTGTTAAGGGATATTTCCGGATTAAATTTGCTTGCTACCGAATTGACAATTTGCCCAATAAGGTTTAAAATTTAGTTTAAACTAAATTTAGAGGAGAAAAAATTATGACCAGTTACAAAGATTTAGGGCTAGTTAATAGCCGCGAGCTCTTTAAAAAAGCGATGGCCGGTAAATATGCCATACCTGCCTTTAACTTTAACAACATGGAGCAAATGCAGGCCATTATTGCCGCCTGTGTAGCCACCAAAAGCCCGGTTATTTTGCAGGTGTCGGCAGGGGCACGCAAATATGCCAACGCCACCTTGCTGCGCAATATGGCTAAAGGTGCGGTAGAATATGCGGCCGAGCTGGGGCTAGCTATCCCCATCGTACTACACCTTGACCATGGCGATAGCTACGAACTATGTGTTTCGTGCATAGAATCGGGCTTTAGCAGTGTAATGATTGATGGCTCGCATCACTCTTACGAAAAAAATGTCGAGCTTACCGCTAAAGTGGTAGAATATGCCCACAAATATGATGTTACCGTTGAAGGCGAGCTGGGTGTGTTAGCCGGCATCGAGGACGATGTCGTGGCCGAGCACCACACCTACACCGAGCCCAGTGAGGTGGAAGATTTTGTTAAAAAAACCGGCGTAGATAGCTTAGCTATTAGCATTGGCACCAGCCATGGGGCTTTTAAATTTAAGCCGGAGCAATGTACCCGTAACGCCGCCGGCATTTTAGTCCCGCCGCCGCTGCGTTTTGATATTTTAGCCGAAATTGAAAAACGTATTCCCGGCTTTCCTATCGTGCTGCACGGCGCTTCATCGGTACCGCAAGAATATATAGAGATGATTAAAAAATACGGCGGTGAGGCGCCTAATGCTATTGGTATCCCCGAAGACGAGCTGCGCAAAGCCGCTGCCAGCGCCGTTTGCAAAATTAACATTGACAGCGATGGCCGCTTAGCGATGACGGCGCTTATCCGCAAAGTATTTGCCGAAGAACCTACCGAGTTTGACCCGCGCAAGTATTTAGGACCAGCCCGTGATGAGCTTAAAAAGCTGTATATGCATAAGACGGAAGCTGTGCTGGGTAGTGCGGGAAGGGTGTAAAGATTTAATAAATGCTGCAAAAAAATCTCCTTAAATAAAGGAGATTTTTTTATTTATCTAATCATTAAAAATGGCATCGTAACGTTCGCTATCGCGTTTAAAGGCTACTACCGCCCCTTCGGTACCGCTTGCCTTAGCTTTAGCCAATGCTTCGCGCGCCTCACGCACTAAAAGGTGCGGCGAAACTTTCCGCTCGGTAAAAGACGATACACCATAACTGGCTTTAATAGCCTCATATTTACCTTGATAGCCGGCAATTTGTTTTAAAGCCTCTTCTTCGTTTATCGTTAAAGCAACGGCAGCTAGCTTAGCGTTTATCATTTGGATAGTGCCTTGCTCAAAAAAGCTGGCTAAACTATCTTTAAAATCTAATTCATCGCCATCATTAAGCTCTAAGCAAAGTAAGCTTAACCGGTCGTTATCGTTGGCTAAGGCAGCCAAGCTATCTTCTAAATTTTTAAAACTTCGTGCTTCGGCTTCTTCCTCCGGCGAGGCAGTTGCCTCCGGTAAGTAGCTATCTAAATCGTTTAAATCGCTCAAGTCATCTAGGGCGCTCATATCTTCTTCTATTAAATTATTTAAATCATTAGCTTCTTCGTTATTATCTAAAAAATTAGCTAAATCATCTAAATCTTCGCTTAAGTCGTCTGGCGGCGCTAAGTTATTTATGGTTTCTAAGTCTTCACTCAAAGTAAGCGGTTCATCTAAAGATAACTCGGTACTATCCGCATCTTCTGTTTCAGGTTCGTTTAAATTATCGGCGGTCAGTTCTTCTTCAAACTCGGGTATCTCCGGCAAATTAAAGTCGTCAACGTTATTAACAGCCTCTTCCGCTTCAGGCTCAGATAAGTTATCCACATTAAAATCATCTTCCGGTAACTCTAAATCTTTCAAAGCCGGTAAACTAAAGGCTTCTTCATCGGCTTCGCTAGCCATTGTTTCTTCCGCTGCCGGCTCGCTTAAATTATCATTATCATCACTAAGCTCGTCTTCGTTAAAATCCGGCAAATTAAATTCTTCGGGCTGGTCTAACCCCTCAATGGCCGGCAAACCGGCTAGTTCGGTATCTAAACTAAAATTATTAAAATCGTCCTCTGGGTTTTCTTCACTCATTAAAGCAAAATCGGGCTCATCTTCTTGGTTGGTAGCGGTAAAATTGGTTAAAAAATCGTCATCGCTGCTGTCTAATAACGAGCTATCAAAAGCCGGCCCGGCAGTTGCTTCAGCCGCTTTTTTACTTACTTTAGTTTTACTGCGGGCTGCCGGTTCGTCGTCATTTAGCTCGAAGGGTTCATCGCTGCCGCTGGCTTCGTGGGCAAGTAACCCTTTACGGTTTTTAAAGTAAATGGCTAAAGTATTCATAAACAGCAGTAAGGCCGTTACCACTAAAAAAGCCCCAGTTAGGCCTAAAGCCCGCCTTAATAAAACTAAGGCGTTTTGGGCATTAATTAACGATACAATAACATCTAATTGGGGAGTTTGCCCGCCGCCAGTAAGCTGGGTCGTAAAAAGACCGTACCTAAAGTTGATAAAACGATAGTCGCGGTGAGCGTTAAGCTGTACCGTACCGCCTCTTTGCACATAAAAAAGCCGGTTATTCCCATCGTAAGCGGCAATTACCTCGATATTAGGGTTAGTGCGCATTATGCTCTCTAAAGCCGTGCTATTAAAGTTACCGGCTGCCAAAGCCTGCTGGCTTTGCTCACGCACGCTTTGGATAATAGCCCCCGAAGCCCTTACCCCGTTAGACCTTTGAGTAAGTAAAGATACCGCCACAAATGTAGCAAAACCTGCTAAAATGATAACGGTAGCCCACATGTAAATGGTAAGTAATATTCCTTTAGTCGTTCTTTTCATTATTCCAACTTTTTATAGGTAAAGCACCTAATTGATTAGCCCTTAGCAGGCAAGTTACTTATTAATTATTTCGGCAGTTAAGCAGCTTTTTTGTAATTAACCTTATTTTTTTATTGCCGCTATTACGGTAGCTAAACGCATAATTATAAAAACACCGGCGCTAAGAGCAATAATACTTAACCAAGTGCTTACATTAATAGGCACTGTCCTAAAAAAATTACCGCCAAATTGCCCTATTAAAATTTGCCCCGCTAAAATAGCCGCTACTACCAGCCAAAATAAATTATTAGCAAAAAATTGCTTTAGCCTAAATTTTTGTTTAAACAGCCGCATATTAAATAAGTTCCATAATTGTAACATAACAAAAAAATGAAAAAAGATGGTGGATTGATAAGCCGAAAGCCGGCCGTTAGCTATTAAATAACCCAGCATAATAGCCACAAAAAGACCGGCCGTACTAAACATTTTAATAGCCATTGCCTTAGTAATAATAAAGGCTTTACTATTACGCGGCGGCTCTTTAAGTAATTGCGGGGTAGCCTCTTCGCTGGCAAGGGCTAAAGCCCCTAAAGTGTCCATAATTAAATTTATCCATAAAAATTGCATAACGGTAAAAGGTAAATCTACCCCGATAAACGGCCCCGCCAACGCAATGGTAATGGCGGCAATATTACTGGTTAATTGAAACATAATAAAACGCTGAATATTTAAATAAAGGCCGCGCCCCCACATAACCCCGTTAATAATACTTTTAAACGAATCGTTTAGTAAAATAATATCGCTGGCCTCTTTGGCAATAGCCGTACCGGTTTGACCCATCGCCAGCCCAACATCGGCGTGGTTTAAAGCCGGGCCGTCGTTACTGCCATCGCCGGTAACGGCTACTACCTCACCTTTTTTTTGCAGCAGCTTAACCAGCCGCAATTTATCCTGCGGCCTTGCCCGGGCCATAATAACTAGGCTGCTTACTTTTTCTTCGGCCTCTTCAGCGCTAAGGGCTTCAAATTCGGCGCCGGTTAAAATAAGGCTGTCCTCTTTTAACAAGCCGGCCTCACGGCCAATTTCACGCGCCGTTTCTATGCTATCACCGGTAAGCATTTTAATACCGATACCGGCGGTAAGGCAATCGGCCACCGCCTGCGGCACTTCGGGGCGTACCGGGTCGGCTATACCGGCCAACCCAAGCCAAGTTAAATTATTGATAGTTAATAAATCCGGTTCATCATTATCCTCAAGGTAACTGTAAGCAAACCCAAGCGTACGCCGGGCTTTAGCTTGCTCGCTGTGCATTATATTTTGCCACTCGGTTTTAGTTTTACCGTTAAAGTTAGCGCATCTTTCGAGGATAGCCTCCGGCGCCCCCTTAACCAAAACCATTTTTTTAGCGTTATAACGGCCAAAGGTAGCCATATATTTGTGCTGGGTATGAAAAGGCAGTTGGTTAATTACCTTAAAATTATCGCGTAAAATTTGGTAGTTTTGCCCTTGTTCTTTTAAATAAAGCAACAACGCTCCTTCGGTGGGATTACCTACAACCTTCCCCTCTGCACTTAAGTTCGCGCTGCTATTAGCAGCCAACGCTAAAGAGATAAGCTCGTTTTGCTGGCCGTCATTATGGTTATAGTAAAGCTCGGCTAGGCGCATTTGGTTCATGGTTAAAGTACCGGTTTTATCGCTGCAAATTACGGTGGTGGCCCCAATGGTTTCACAGGCTTCCATCTTGCGTACTAAGGTGTTATCTTTCATCATTTTACGCATACTGTACGCAAGGCTTAAGGTAACGCTCATTGGTAAACCTTCGGGCACGCTTACTACAATAATGGTAACGGCTATCATAAAAATGATGAGCATATTTTCGATATTAACCAGCAGCGGTAAATCGAAACCCACCAACCCTTGCATAAAGGCCCGGCCGCTAAGTACCACCAATAAAAAGAGAGCGATGGTAAAACCTACCCGAGCTATAACCTTAGCCAATCCCTCCAGCTGCTGTTTAAGCGGGCTGGTCAGCTCGTTATCTTCGCCGGCAAGCCGGGCGGTTTTACCCATTTCGGCGTTATCCCCAATGGCCATTATTTTAACAATAGCATGGCCGTTACGCACAAAAGTACCTTTAAAAGCTTTATAAACGGGGTAAGGGTCATCGGCGTTAGCTTGATGACTATTCCCATCGTACATAATTTTATGCACAGGTAAACTTTCGCCGGTTAAAGGCGATTCGTCTACCTCAAAGCTGCCGGCTTCTATAATTAAAGCATCGGCCGGTACTTCATCGCCGGTTTCTAGGGCTACTAAATCGTCGATAGTAATATATTTACGTTCTATCAACTGATAACTGCCGCCGCGTATTACTTTATAAAGCTGGTCGTCGCTTACTTTATTTAATAGGTCAAACTCTTTGCCGGCTTTGTATTCGTTAATAAAGGCCAGCCCGGTAGAAAGTAAAATGGCAATAAAAATAGCCACACCTTCGGCAATTTCGCCTTTAAAAAGGCCGGTAATGCTGGCCACAATGGCCGCTAACAGTAATATTTTGATGGTAGGGTCGTTAAATTTTTCTATGTATAACCTAAACATAGTTTTGCGTTTAGGCGGCGTAAGCACATTAAGGCCGTATTTAGCCTGATTAGCCTTAACTTGCTCTGGGGTTAATCCTTGCATTATTTTACCTCTGCTAAGAGTATAGTTTATTTAACAACTAAAAATCAAGGCGTTTAAGTAAAAGAAAAACCGCCGAAAGGCCATTAATGGGCATTTTTGCCTTTAATAAAGTTAATAATTAATACATAACGGGCACATAAGTATAATTATTATAAATAATTGCATATAAAAATTTATTTTAAATTTAATATAAAATAATAATTGCATATAAAGCAACATATTATTGAGTTAAAAACTTATGCAAGCTGGCAAAATTTATACGTTTATGCAAAATAAGGTTGACACAATAAAAGTTTTATGTTTAAATTAGTCAAAATTCATTATAAGAGGAGTTGTTTATGAAGAAACTTATATGCCTCGCTTTACTTGTTTTTTCTTTTACAATGATTGCCTGCCCCAGCGGCGGGAACAACGGGGTAGAGTTTGCCATTGCCAACGGCGGTGAGCCGCAATCGCTAGATCCATCACAGGCCAGCGGTGTGCCTGAAAGACGTATTTTTACAGCTTTGTTTGAAGGGCTTACCCGTATAGACCCACAAACAGGCGGCCCAAGACCGGGACTTGCCGAAAGCTGGGAATACAGTACCGACCGCACAGTAATGACCTTTACTTTAAGGCCAAATTTAACCTTTAGCGATGGTACACCTATCGATGCTAATGCCGTAGTAGATTCTTTAAGGTATTATATTTTACCAACTACCGCCAGTACTTGGGCCAGCACCTACATGAATAACATTGCCGGCGCCGCCGCTGTTATTGCCGGCCAAGCCGCACCGGAAACCGCCGGTTTTAGAGTAGTTGGTCCGCGCACGGTAGAAATTACCTTAACCGGCCCCGTTCCTTTTATGGAAGAAAGGCTGGCTCACACCGCTTTCCAAATTTTACCTATGCACATTATCCGCC
>WRBN01000054.1 GCA_009784515.1 Spirochaetaceae bacterium
CGTTAATAGTGCTGATAGTTCGGGGGCCGGGTAACAAGCCGGATTCACGGTCTACCGTCGCATTAATTATACCGCTTGGCCGCTCAAATTCACGCCGCGGCAACCCTTCGTGAATACGGCGCATATAACGCATAAAGATATGCGCCGAGCTGGACGAAGCCTCGTTGCCTTGCCCAAGCGTTTGTCCGCCGCGGTCAAAACCCAGCCAAACGGCGGTGGTATAGTAAGGGGTGTAACCAATAGCCCACGCATCGCTCCAGTTTTGGCTGGTACCGGTTTTACCGGAGATAGGCTGATTAAAAGTCGGTAACCCCTGCGAATTAGAGCCGCCCGGTGCGGTATGCACAAAAGACCAATAAAAAGTACCGTACCTAACCGAATCTTCCATAATGTTAGTCATAATAAAGGCAGCTTGCGGGCTTAAAATTTGTCCTTCTTCGCCGCGCATACGCGCTAAACGGCGCGGGTCGTTCTCTACATCTAAAACAAGGCGGCCGTTGCGGTCGTAAATTTGCCTAATGGCAATCGGCATCGTTTCACGCCCGTTGTTAGCCATAACGGCAAAAGCACGCACCATATTAAGCGGGGTGGTGCCGATAATTCCTAAACCCAGCGACCACACACGAGGGAAAGTGCGGGCTACCTCCGCCGGGTCGGTAATACCCATTAAGCGGCTGGTACGGGCAATAGCGGCATCAAAACCTACATCTTCCAGCACGGCAATAGCCGGTATATTTAACGATAAAGCCAAAGCTTCTCTTAACCGCACACCCTGATTACTGTAAGAGCCGGCGCCGCCATAGTTGGTAGGGGCATAAATGGTACCGTCTTCGTTGGTCCAAAAGCGGGCAAAGTTATGAAGGTTACTGGCGGCCGTTAGCCTGCCGCTGGCAATAGCTTCGGCAAAATAAAAAGGCTTAATAGCCGAACCCGGCATAATACGCGCATTTACGGCGCGGTTAAGCTGGTTTAACCTATCAAATCCCCTGCCGCCGATAATAGAAACAATATAACCGTTAGATTGATTAAGAGTGATTAAAGCGGCCTGTATTTGGCTGCTGGCATCGCTGGCAAAGTGGTTACGCCAAGCTATTTGGGTAGCGTTGTTGGCAAAACTAAGGCCAAACATAGCCGTTACCATATCTAAAGTAGGGTTGACATTGGCATTAAAGTACTCTACCGCCCGCCGTTGCAGCTGGCCGCCCTCCAGCTGAAGGGCCGGTATATTAAAGTTTAAAGCTAAAAGCTCGATGATAGGCAAATACATATCAAAAGCTACTTGTTGCTGTGTGCCGGCGCCGGCGCGTAACCTATCGCTGGCAATTTGCAGGCCGCGCTCTATCTCTTCTTCGGCTATCCGCTGGAAGCGCGAATTTAAAGTGGTATAAACATGGTAACCATCGCGGTAAATATTAAGCCTGCCCGGCAAAATAGCGTGCAGTTCGCCGCGGATATACTCCGAAAAATAAGGGGCTCTGTCTTCGCGTTCAAAAAAGGCTGTACCCCTGCTGTTACGCGACCAATCATAGTTAGCCCAATAACTATCGTAATATTGAAAAGCCTGTTCTTCATCAACAAAACCATTATTCACCATCATTCTAATTACTCTGCCCTGCGTTTCGCGCGCAAAAGGCGGCCGCCTAATGGGTGAATAAAGCCCGGAGGGGTTAGCCAACTGAATAACAATCATGGCGCTTTCGGCCGCGTTAGTGTTTTCTAGGCCATGCCCAAAAAAGAAACGGCTGGCTGCCTGTGCTCCATAAGTGTTATGGCCAAAAGGCATCATATTTAAGTAAGTTTCTAATATTTCGTGCTTGCTGCGGTGCTTTTCTAGTTGCCAAGCCCACCATAGTTCACGCACTTTACGCCATAAAGTGTTGTCTGTAGCACGGTTAGCGTATAAATGGCCGGCCAGCTGCTGGGTAATGGTAGAGCCGCCCGAGATAAATCTTAAGCGGGTTTGAACAGCCATAACGACGGCCCTTGTGGTACCGCGTATGCTAAAGCCGTTATGGTCGAAAAAGCCGCGATCTTCCCGGCTAATTAAAGCCTGCACCGTGATACGCGGTATATCGTTAAAATCGAGTAATTCGCGGCGTTCATCGCCAAAAAACTCGGTAATAAGCTCGCCGTCAAGGTCGTAAATACTGGTTGGCAAAGCAAGGGTTACGCCGCCAATGTTATTTTCGCGCGCTAGGGCATCATCTACCACAAAAATTGTGCCTATAATAACGCCCAGCATAATCGCCAAAGCTAAAATAAACACAGCTGTGATACCGGCTAAAATGGGGTTGTTTAAAGCTAGCTTTTCTTTAATAAATTGCATAACTGTAATATAGCATAACATATTATTTTATACAAGGTAGCTAACAACTTTTATAAGCCATTAGCTTACTTATTTAACTAAGTTGTAACTTAAAATTATGGTAAGCAAATAGCTAATTAGCTACCGCCGGGCTAAGCCGCATTTTATTATTGTTAGCCTTTCTATCCCGCTGTAGCGCCTAGCTAGCTCTAAATAATTTAAATAGCGGCAGGTTTATAAGTTATATCAAAAAGGGTGGTATTTAAAGCTTTTTCTACCCTTTCAATAAGCTTAAGGGTGGCATTACTTTTAGCCGTATCTTCTAGCCGTTGGTAAGCCGACTGGTTAATCTTTAAACGTTTTGCCATCTCGGCTTGGGTAATATTTAAAGCCTCTCGCTGCCAGCGCAAATTAAGGGCAAAGGCAACACTTTTTTTTACTTTTATTAAATAGGTATTAGGGGCATAGGTAAAAGTTAATGGTTGCTTAAAAGCCACCTTTAATGGATAACTAAGTACAAAATTTAAGGCATCTTCAGCATTAAGTAAAGCTTCCTCTAAATTATCGCCGCAAGTATAAATACCGGGTAAATCTTCAAACCACACATTAAAACCATCAGGTTCTTGGTTTATCGTTGCTTCGTAATACATTATATAATAAGTTCTTTTCGTGTCATTGCTACTCTTCTTTTATAATATCACTTAAAAGCAATATAGTAAAGCGCTCTTTACCTATTTTACCTTATTTAGCGTTGCCTTTTGTCTAGTCTCTGCGTATTTTTAGCTTACCGTTTTAAGTTTTGTTAATAAGAAAGGAGATATGATGAGCAAATTTACATTTTACACCCCTTGGGTGCAGCTGGATAATTATCGCGGCAAGTTTTTTAACGATAAATGGCCAACTATCCCGCAATTACTGGCCTTAAATGCCTACCGCTATGCCGATAAAATCGCCTTTAGTACCTTTGAAGACAATAAAAATTTACGTACCTACAGCTACTACCAAGTTAAATTATTGGTAGATAACATTGCCGGCTACTTTATAGAAAAAGGAATTAAAAAAGGCGATAACATTGTGCTAAGCGGCGCTAATAGCCTAGAGTGGGCGGCGGCTTTTATCGCCATTATGCAAGCCGGTGCCGTAGCTATCCCGCTGGACAACGGAATGAGCAGTGAAAAAGCCCTCGCCATAACTAAACGTGTTAAGGCCAAAATGCTTATTTGCGACCATAATAAGTTGGCCAAAGGTTTTGATAAAGCCGGCATACCCACCTACTCGCTTACGCAAGGCACGGCTAATTATGTGCTAAACCTAAAAAATCATAAAGCGCAAAATTTCCCTGTAGGAGCGATGGAAGATATAGCCGCTATTTTATTTACCAGCGGCACGACAGGTAACGAAAAAGGTGTTATTTTAACGCAACGCGCCTTAGTAGGTGATGCCTTTTTAGCCCAAAGCCTTATTAAAGTTTACCCCAGCGATATAGCTTATGTGCTTTTGCCTATGCACCATAGTTACTGCTTAACGGCCGTTTTTATTATTAGTTTAACGGCCGGTATGCAACTGCTTTTTACCGATAAAATTGCCATTAGCCACATTTTACACGATTTAAAAGCCGGTAAAGTTACCTGTTTGCTGGGTGTGCCCATGCTTTACAACAAAGTTATTAACGGTATTATGAGTAACATTAAAAAGAGCGGGCCGCTGGTAACGGCTTTAGTAAAAAGCCTGCTAACTTTTAGCGGCTTTATTAATAAAGTATTTAAGGTAAATATTGGCGGCCAACTCCCTATTTTAAAGGGGATATTAGGTAAAGCTAGCCTTTCTACCCTGCGTGTACTTATCAGCGGCGGCGGCCCGATTGCCGCCGAAACCCTTAGCACTTACCGCAACTTTGGCCTTAACATGACGCAAGGGTACGGCCTTACCGAAACCGGCCCCATCATCACCGTTAATCCGCCGCACGCCTATCGCTCCGGCTCCGTTGGTCGTGTGCTGCCCGAGACCGACATCGTCATCTTACAGCCAAACAACGAAGGCATTGGCGAAATTGCCGTAAAAGGGCCTATGCTCTTTGAGGGTTACTATAGCGATAATGACGCCACCGTCGCCGTCTTTACCGCCGATGGTTACTTTAAAACCGGCGATTTAGGCTGGAAAGATAAAGATAACTACATCTACATAACCGGCCGGGCCAAAAATATGATTGTGAGCGAAGGCGGCAAAAATGTTTATCCCGAAGAGGTAGAAGATGTCTTTCAATTAGACGGCGAATTTGAACAGTTGTTAGTACGCGGTTATGTGAGTGATGAAAAGTTAAAAACCGAAGCGATAGAGGCCGTTGTTTACCCTAATGCCGAGCTTTTTAAAGGCCAAAACTTGGATAATGTTAAAAAACGGGTGATAGAGCTGGTGAGGGCCGGTAATAAAAAATTACGCAGTTATCAGCAAATTAAACGTATTAGGTTGGTAAGTAAACCTTTAGCTATATCCAGCACCAATAAAATTAAACGCTTTACCACCGCCAGTGATGAAGGCGAAGTGATTTACGGCTAGGCAGGGGCTTGCTCTGCCTAGCTAATAATCTTTAATTAAATTTTAGCCCCTGTAAGCTTTAAATATAGTATTGGGTTATCCAATACTATAATTTTTAGCTCGTTAACGGCCCTAGTAACTATTTGGTAAAGCATACCGCCTAAACTATAGTAGCTATCACTCATTTGTAGTTTGCCGTTATCATCGTAGCTAAAGTTTTTATCCATAATAAAAACAACTTTATCAAATTCTTGCCCGATAACATCGTGAGCCTTACAGCCAGCCATCGCCGAAATTTTATCGATATTTTCGCTTTTATCTAAATAATTGGTATAAGTTATAGCTTGCCAACCTTTGTTACTGCATAAATACCTTATATAACCTTCGGCGTTCTCAAAATTATCAAAGTACTCTATGCTAACATTGTTACTCATCGGTTTAAAATAGTTACGGCCCTTATTAAACAAATGTTTTATAAATAAAACCATTTCTTTATTAGTTCTAATTTTATTAGTTAAAGTTTTTTTAATAACGGCCGGCTTAAGGTAATTTTGTTTTAAATATTCATAAATATCTTTATCTTCGCCCATTTGCAAAAATTGTTTTTTATCGTAACAAAAAAGAACAGCTACATTTAACTCGCCGGTTCGCTTTATAATTAGGTTAAGCTGTTCATCGTTAATTCTTTGGGCTTCATCAATAAAAACGGCCGTTGTATTTGGCGGTATACAATCATTTAAATTATTTTCATTTATCTTTACTATAGGTAAGATGTTATAGTTATGCTCCGCAATCAGCTTTAAATGGCCGGCATTAAGTTTACCGCAATGAAAGATAGCGGGAGATTTACCGGCGTTTAAAATTGTTTTAGCTATATCGTATAAAAGTAAAGTTTTACCGGTACCGGCATTAGCCGCAAGACAAAAATATTTAGGTTTATTTTGCTTAGTAGCTTGCATTATCTCATTTTTAATACTTTGCTGGGCATTATTTAAAAAATATTCGTCATTTAAAAAACGTTGTGTTTTACTAAAGGGTGAAATAAGGTAGTTAGCTGGCTTAAATAAATCATCTGGGTTAATATTATCATTAACCTGCTGCCTAGTAAGGTTATTAATAAGCTCTAAAAAATCGGTTTTAACGGCCTCTTTAGTCTCGGTATTATATTTATATAACGTATATTCATTCTCTAAATAGGTGTAAATAGCAACCTCTTTCGCTATTAATTTAAGGTAGTAATAATTTTTCTCCATTTGATTTTTTATTTTTTCCAGCTCCGCTTGTGATTTAAGCTCGATATTAATCACAAAGTCATCGCTAACCCTAAGCAAATCAAACTCTTTTCCTATTTGTTTTATCGAATAATTAACAAAATAGCCATCAAAAATATTAAAATTAAGGCCGTACTGCAACTGTATGATGGTATGGCAAAACCGGGCCAGCGTTTTAGCCTCGTGAATTTTTAAGGCTAACCGGTTTTTACTAACATTAATATCACTAACGGCCATAATACTTTGATAGGCAGATATAATATTGGTTGGTTTCAATTTAAGCTCACTTATTTTTATATATTATTACATATAACCAAAGATTTCAAGTAACGAATTTAAAATATTATTTTCGGCTTAACACCAAAATTTTTAAATTATTATTTATAACACAAATAAATAACCTTGCAATATCAATATATTTATACTATTTTATTAATAATTACAATTGATAATAATGCGCAATATTTAATATAAGAAAATAGCTTTTGTAAAAAATAAGTTTTTTACAAATAAAATACTTTACTACTTGCATAAATGAGTATTAAGTGTTATAATACTAACATGGACATTTATTTCAATGACATTATAAACTTAAGTGGTTCTATTTTAGAAAAAATAGATGATTGGTATAATAACGAAACTGGTAAAAATACACTTAAATATGGTAACGATAAAGAATTTACGACTTATAGTTTAAAGAAAGAATTAAGCCGCATTTTAGATAAAATAACTAGTTTTAAAGAAAGTGATACTTTATTCTCTGAAATAACAACACTACAAGAAAGAAGTGACTTAAAAACACGTTTAGATAATTTAAATAATAAATTAATATCTCACCAGTCGCAACGATTAATAGATGACTTAGAGTTGTTAGAAAGTCGGCTAGTAGATACATCAAACATACCTCAAATTCGACAACTAACACAACTGCAGTATCAGCTAACAGCACTAATCCAACAAGTTGGGGAAATTAGACAAATTCAAAAGAAGAAAATACAAATAGAGAAGATACAAGAATTGACTCAAATACAAAAAATCAATCCAATTAGTGATGAAATTACGCAACTCAACAGATTAATTGAACAAATCAATCAACAAATTAGGCCTATTAATTTGGTAATAGGTAATTTTTTTACTTTAGTATATGAATTAAAAACTTCAATTAGAAATATCTATATTGAATACGAGATAAGCTCAATAAAGCAAGAAAGCTGGATTAATACAAAAGAACAGGAAATTGAAGAGTTAATTAGTAAAATTAAAAATGAATATGCTACACAAATATCCAATGCTAATAAACAAGGCGATAATTTAATCCGCAATGCTGAAGAGACATTAAGAAAGCTAGTTGGGGATAGTAATGAAAAATATAATTCTTTCATTAATGAGAGTCAAAATAAAAATAAGACACTAATGCTAGAGGTTGAAGAAATATTAAAAGAAGCTAAGCTTGCCCGTGATGGAGCACATTTAAAAAACCTAGCTAATGCTTTTGAAAAAAAATATCAAAAAGCAAATAACATTATAAAAAGTTTTCTATGGCTATTTTTTGCGGCGTTGTTTGGTTTTATTACACTCTTTTTTGGTATGGGATTTATCCCAGATTTTGATATACCATTTTTTAAGTTAAATATAAGCGAAGCAACAAATGGATTAGCCTTTATTATAGGGCGAATAACCTCAACATCTATAGTATTCTCAACCGCTATATTTTGTGCTAGACAGTATACTAAGCAAAGAAATTTAGCAGAAGATTATGATTATAAATTAACAGTTACAAACTCATTAAGCGCTTTTTTTGATGAGCTTAAAGATGAAAATGGAAATAAAAACGCTGAACACCTTTCAGTTGCTTTAAGAGAAATTCATCGTTACCCACGTCCACTAAAGTCAAAAAATAAAGACGATGATGACTTAGCTAACACTGTTCATTTAATAAAAACTATTACTGAGGTATTAAAGGCAAATAAATAAATTTACCTTATTAATTAAAATATTTAATGCCTATCCTTAATTTTTAATCTCTATAATACCTCGTTAAAAACTCTGCTTTATAATTAGCAAAGCTTCCTTCTTTAATCGCTTGCCGGCACTCGGCAATAAAACGGTACATAAAAGTTAAATTATGCTCGGTAAGTAAAGTTAAAGCGTTAATCTCGCCGGCCTTAACCAAATGCCTAAGGTAAGAGCGGCTGTAACGCCGGCAAGCCGTGCAACTGCAACCTTCTTCGATGGGGTTATGGTCGCCTTTAAACCGTTCGCCTTTAAGGGCTAATAAACCATCTTTGGTCATTACACTACCGTTACGGGCTACGCGCGTAGGGTAAACGCAATCGAACATATCGATACCCAGCTCGATGGCCTCGAGGATATAATCGGGCGTGCCGATACCCATCACATATTTGGGTTTATCGTAAGGTAATAGCGGGGTCTGAAAAGCTAAAAAATCGGCAAATTGCGCCTTAGTTTCCCCCACGCTTAAGCCGCCAATAGCGTAGCCGGGTAAATCGAGCTCGGCTAGCTCGGCGGCGCTACGTTTGCGTAAATCTTTATAAAAATTTCCTTGGGCAATACCAAACAACGCTCCTTGATGGCCGGCTTCACGGCCCTTCAACCACTCGGTTTTACATCTTTTGGCCCAAGCGGTGGTTTTAATTAAGCCATCTAAAGCCTTTTTTTCGCCGGCATCGGGCGGAGTGCACACATCAAGCTGCATCATAATATCACTGCCAATAATTTGCTGCGCTTGAATGGCGAGCTCGGGGCTAAAAAAGTGATAGCTGCCGTCAAGATGGCTCCTAAACTTGACACCATCGGCAGTAAATTTACGGAAAGGGGCTAAACTAAAAAACTGAAAGCCGCCGCTGTCGGTTAAAAAATTGCCTTGCCAAGTGCTAAATTTATGCAAGCCGCCCTCAGCTTTTAGTTGCTCTAGGCCGGGCCGTAAATAAAGATGGTATGTGTTGCCTAAGATAAGTTTATAACCAATTTCTTCAATTTGCTCGTGGTTAATGGCTTTCATAGCCCCTACCGTGCCTACCGGCATAAAAACGGGCGTTTCTACCGGCCCATGCGGTAAATTAAGTTGGCCGGTACGGGCGGTGTTAGTGGTGGCAGTTATCGTTAATAAATTCATAGTAAGTTACTATAACATAACTTACCACTATATTCAATTATTAATAGCATTTATAACAACTGCTCCTTTATTGTATTATAACAGTAAGCAAAACTTAACAAATTTTTTTTACTACAATTCTAGCAAAAGTTATTGACAAACTTTTTAAGAACTGTTAAAGTAACAAAGTAATTGCGTGGGTAGCTCAGCTGGTAGAGCTCAACCTTGCCAAGGTTGATGTCGCGGGTTCGAATCCCGTCCCACGCTCTTAAACTCAAATTAATCTGTTAAACCCTTACTGTGTTAAGACAAGTGGCTCAAAATATTTTGGAGAGCTGGGAACATACTCTTCAATGCTTTATGGGATATTCTCTCCCGATATAAATCTTAAATAATTAAGATTTATATATATGATTTATTAAATTTTATATCTTCAGCAACACATACAAAAAGTTAAATTGCATATATAAAAATTTAATTAATCAATAAATTAGCGGTAATTATCTTTTATTAAAGAAAACCCTTGACCATAACTACAAAAATATTTACAATACACATTAATGAAAAGATTAATAACCAGCGCTTTACCTTATGTAAATAATGTACCTCATTTAGGTAATCTTATACAAGTACTATCGGGTGATGTTTTTGCCCGTTTTTGCCGTGCTAAGGGTTACCAAACTTTATATATTTGCGGTACCGATGAATACGGCACTGCCACCGAAACTAAAGCCCTGCAAGAAGGCCTTAGCCCTAAAGAGTTGTGTGATAAGTTTCATAAAATTCATAAAGAAATTTACGACTGGTTTAATATAGAGTTTGATGAATTTGGCCGCACCAGCGACAGTGAACAAACCGTTATAGTACAACAAATTTTTAACGAATTAGACAAAAATGGTTTTATTAAAGAGCATATTAGCGAACAGTTTTTTTGTGATAAATGCCAACGTTTTTTGGCCGACCGTCATGTAAAGGGTGGCTGCCCAAAATGCGGCTCGGCTAACGGACGCGGCGACCAATGTCAGGATTGCGGGGCAATGCTCGACCCAATCGACCTTATCAATCCTAAATGCAATACCTGTAGCTCTCTCCCGCATTTTAAAAGCACTAAACATTTATATATCGATTTACCTGCTATTGCTCCGCAGCTAAAAAGCTGGCTGGATAAAGCTAGTGTTGAAGGCAAGTGGAGTGATAATGCTATTACTACCGCTCGAGGTTGGTTAAAAGATGGCCTTAAGGAACGCAGTATTACCCGCGATTTAAAATGGGGCATACCGGTACCCAAAGCCGGTTTTGAAGATAAAGTTTTTTATGTGTGGTTTGATGCCCCCATCGGTTATATATCTATAACTAAACATAAATTGGGCGATAGCTATAAAGATTGGTGGCTTAACCCCGATACTACAAAGCTTTATCAGTTTATCGGGAAAGATAATATCCCTTTTCATACTATTATTTTTCCTTCTACTTTAATTGGCAGCGGTCAAAATTTTACTAAACTTTATAAAATGTCGGCCAGCGAATATTTAAATTACGAAGATAAAAAGTTTAGCAAAACTGATGGTATTGGTATTTTTGGTGATGATTGCCAAGCTACAGGTATTCCTGCCGATGTATGGCGTTTTTATGTTTATTATAACCGCCCCGAAAGCCACGATACTATCTTTACTTGGCAAGATTTTAAAGAAAAAGTTAATAGCGAACTTATTGGTAACTTTAGTAATTTAGTTAATCGTACTTTAGCTTTTATTAACAAATACTATAATAATGAAGTGCCGCCAGGGCAACTTGATGAAGAGCTTTGGGCCGAAGTTAATAAGCAGCAGCAGCTTTTTATGCAGCAAATGGAAAATTGCGAAATTAAGCACGCCCTACATAATTTATTGCATATTAGTGATATTGGCAATAAAACTTTTCAGAAAGGCGAGCCGTGGCACTTAATTAAAAACGAACCGGCTAAAGCTGCCCAGCTTATTTTTAACTTAACTTACTTGGTGCGTAACCTTGCCTTATTAATGGACATATTTATACCAACCACTGCCAAGAAAATTTTAACTATGCTTAATAGCGAGGCCACTTGGGATAATTTAGATAATTTTACTAACCTTAAAACCATTAATAAAGCCGAAATACTATTTAAAGTATTAGATGATGAAGAGATAGCTGGTTTTAAAACGCAATTTGATGGCCGGCAAGACACTAAAAATATTAAACAGGATAAAAAAATGACAGAAACACCGGCAAAGAAACCAATTAATCAAAATGTAGAGCGAAATTTTGCCAATACGATTAACTTAGTAGCCGCTAAAATTGTTAAAGTAGAAAAACCGGCCGATGCTGAAAATTTATATATTTTACAACTTAATTTAGGCGATGAATTAGGCCAAAGGCAAATTGTCTCTTCTATTGTGGCTTTTTATAAGGAAGATGAATTGCTGGATAAAACTATTGTCATCGTAGAAAACTTAAAAAAGGCCAAATTTAGAGGTATCCCCAGCGAAGGTATGCTCCTAGCTGCCGGTAATAAAGAAGCCACTCCCGAAGAGTGCGAAGTTATTTTTACCGAAGCTCCGGCCGGCAGCCGCTTTTTACCCGAAGGTATAGAAGCTGAGGTTGCCAAAAGAAATATCTCTGTCGACAGGTTTTTTGGCTTTCCTTTAACTACCCTAAACGGTGCGGTAAGTTATAATGGTAAAAACTTAGTAACCGCCGCTGGAGTTAAATTAGCAGCCAATAAATATACCAATAGTCCGGTAGGGTAAATGATAATTTATTACGGTAGCAGGGGTTTAAGTATGGGCTCCTGCTAAAACAACCGCCAGCTTAATTTACGCTCTTTTACTAAAAAGATGTAGGCCCCTACATCAAAAACAAAACTAAGCTCACCATAATACAGCAAATGAGTGCTGGCTGTTCGCTCAAAGGCAAAACGGGCCTGCACACTAAGCATATCTAATAAAGTAAGGCCGACAAAAGGGGCTACCGCTTGCCTTGTTTCCTGCCTGTTGTGATGAAAAGTGTAATAATCTACTACCAACCCTAACTGAATTAAGCCCCAAAAAGTTTGCCTAATTTCGCCTCTTATCCCATAAATAAGCGGCTCGCGGGCTATTAATAAAGCTGCATTAATGGTGGTAGGAAAATAAATATCGTTATCCCACATTAAGCTAAAACCAATATGGTTGGCATTAACAAAGATAGGTGCATCTAGGGCTGTACCTAAACTAAAACCGTAGTTTAACCGCACAAAAGAAAGTTTGTGCTCCGTCTCGGCCATAGCCGCTAAAGGCAAGCTGAATATTAATAGTAAAATAACCTTACGCATAACTTTATTGTAGCATAATTTTGACTAAAAATAAAGGCTTAATTACCTAAAAGCATAAAGAAGTGTAACGGCAAAGCTAAGCTCAAAACGGTGCGGCAAAGTTTTATCGGTTAAACTAAATCTTATATTACTTATCCTTAGCGGCGACCTCTTTCTCTTTAACGGCTTTTTTAACGTTATTTAAAGTTCGTTTAATTTCCTTAATATCGTAAGCCTCTAAAATATCACCGTCTTTAATATTTTCGTAACCTTCTAAAGTAATACCGCACTCAAAGCCCTC
>WRBN01000055.1 GCA_009784515.1 Spirochaetaceae bacterium
CATAACTTACAGTTAAAGTAAAGCTAAAATTTAAAAGTTTGGCCTGCGGGGCGTAACTTTATATCGAGCGTTTGATACCTATAAATGAGTAGCAATTACATCTATTACCTGCATAAAAGCAAGTTACGGCAGCCGATTACAAAACTTTTAGCCCTGTTTAAACAACCCATTGCCCTTGACATAAGCCGCCGCTTACTATTTAATATAGTTACGGTAATTTTTTACCGAAGGTTGATAGAAGATATGATAGAGTTTGGTTCAGCAAATAAAACGTTATATAAGTTAGCAAATATTTTTAAACAAGCAGGTTTCCAATGTTATTTGGTGGGCGGTGCGGTGCGCAGTCATCTCTTAAACAAACCTATTAAAGATTACGATATTACCACCGATGCCAAACCGCGCGAAATTACCCAGCTAATTAACCCTAAAGCTCAAATTCTTATTGACCAAGAAATTTGGGGCAATGTCGGGCTCATCAGCCTTAATCATGTTAAATATGAGCGTCTACAGCAACTAAACCCTACCAGAAAAGGGCCGGGCAAAGTTTTCCCTACCGGGATAAAGCACGGTACCGTTACCGTTATGATAGACGAGCAAAAATTTGAAATTACCACTTTTCGCAGCGAAGGCAGCTACAGCGATGGCCGCCACCCCGATAGCATTGCTTACGCTACCAATATCGATGAAGATTTAACCCGGCGTGATTTTACCATTAATAGCATGGCCTACGATTTAATTAATAATAAATTGTACGACCCTAATTTGGGTAGGACAGATTTAGATAATAAACTAATTAAGGCCATTGGTCTCCCCAGTAAACGTTTTAGAGAAGACGGGCTGCGGCCGCTGCGCGCCCTGCGTTTTGTAGCCCAGCTAAACTTTAAGCTAGACCAAACCACTTACGAAGCTATTAGAGCTAATTTAGCCATTACCAACTCCGTTAGTAAAGAACGTGTTGCCGAAGAATTTAAAAAACTTTGTTTAGCTGACAATGCCGAAGAGGCTTTAGAGCTTATGCGCGATTGTGGCCTCATCACCTTATTTTTTAAGCAACTCAACGAATGCTGCTCGATTAGCCACACAAATGCAGAAAACCTACTTGACCACCAAATAAAAACTTTAAGTTTTGTACCGGTTAACTACAAGAATGCTCGGTTAGCCGCTCTTTTTCACGATATTGGCAAAACACAGGCACTAGCTACAGGCGATAGCCATACCTCAGTTGGGGCCAAAATAATGAAAGATATTGCAAAGGAATACCACTTTACTACAGCCGAAACCAATAAACTGGTCCCGCTGGTAGAAAATCACAACATAAAGTACACCGGCAGTTGGAGCGATGCCAAAGTTAGGCGCTTGCTCTCTCGTCTAGCTCATCACCATATAGACTATAATAAGAAAAATGAAAATATATATAGCAAAATGGATAGTTTACTCCGCTTTATCGAAGAGTTGATGGCTTTAAATAAAGCTAACCTCTACGCTACAGCGGGTAAGGTTATTGACACCTCTTTTGATGAGTTGGAAAGCCGTATTCGTCAAATTTGCTATACAAATCCGGCTTTATTTGTGAGCGATTTAGCCGTTAACGGCCACGATTTACTTAAGCAAGGGCTAAAAGGCCACGCTATCGGCGAAACCCTTAATTACTTACTGGACAGAGTAATTGACGAACCTAAAATTAACCACAAAGAAAACTTATTAAAGTTAATAGCCGAAAGCTGACAATCATTAATAAATTATCAGCTTTCAGTTCTCAACTTTCAACTATCAGTTAGCTTAAGCCGCCAACCATTAACATACCAAAGGCCATAGCAAAAAGAGCTACAGTTTCTAGCACACCCAAAACAATAATGTATTGAGCAAGGCCTTTACCAGTTTCACCTTTAGCATCGGCAGCGGCGGCACAAACTTTACCTTGTAAAGCGGCGCAAAGGCCAATAACGGCACCGGCAAATAAACCAATTACTCCTAAAGGCAAACTATTTTGCACCACACCATCTATTACTACGGCGCTATTTAAAGCCGTGCGAATAGAAAGCATTAAAACAAAGCCGTATAAACTTTGGCTAAGCGGGAAGCTGGCAAAAAACACCAGCGACATATCGGCATTTTTACCATTTAAAAAGCCTTTTTTCCATGCTCCAATCGCACCTAAACTACCGGCAACAATCCCGTAAACACTACCTAAAGCAGCCAAAGCAAAAGCGGCAAAAAAACCGATTTCTCCTAAATTCATATTAATTATTCTCCTCTAATATATTTTTTGCCACAAATGGCTTATAATGAAACCCAGACCACTGTTGTCCTAAATGGCTGGAAAATTCCAGCGAATTTAAGCGAACCGCGTGCACAATAACGGCCATAATAGCCAGCACCATATTCATCACATGGGCAATCGTTAAAAAGACGGCCAAAAATAAAACCGCAGGTACGCCTGTAAGCCCTAAATCGGCGGTTGTGCCAAAAGCTAAATCGTTAAAAGCCATAGCAATACCGGCACCGGCCAACCCTACGGCATACAAACGGATATAGCTAATAATATCGGAAAAATTACCGATACTGCCGAGCAGGGTTGGGAATATCCCGGCAAGGCCGCTTAACATACCTTTTCCAATAGTTACCCCTTTACTCTGCTGGCCAAAAAGCACAATTAAAGCAAAACCAATGGCTATAACGTGCGGTGTCCAGCTAGACGGCTCGACATCTAAGATAAGCATTAAAACTACCTGATAAATACCTAGCAAAACACCAATACTGCCTAAATCGGCAAAACTTTGCCAAAAATTGGTACGCACCTTGCGAAAGAAGGCCATTAAATGAGCATAAGTTAAATGCACTAAGGCAATGGTAAAACTTAACCACATAATATTTTGGTCGTTGACAAACCAAGCTAGGTTAAATTGATCAAGGAATGGCCGCTCGGCGATAGCCTCTACAGCAAACCAGCTGCCCTTTAAGGCCCCCCATATTACAGTGGGGATAGATAACCATAACCAAAAAATATGGCCTGCCCCAATTTTTTTGCCTTTAATTATAGTTATACCACAGGCAACAAGGCCTAAGCTTAAAAAGACAAGACCATAACCGGCATCGTTGACAAGCAACGCATAAAAAAGACTAAAAAAGATAAACAGCGGCGTGGTCATATCAAATTCGCGGTAGCCGGGTATTAAATCAAAAGCCCTTAAAATAATGCTCGACATTTTACCTACCCCGCGATAAACACTTTTCGTAGGCACGCCACTCACATCTTCGTTAAAAGCCACATCATCGTAAATGGCTGCCCATTTATTGGTTTTAGCTTGCTCTTTAAAGGCCGCATAATCGGGTTCGGGTACAAAACCCCTAATAACGACTAATTCGCCCTGCTCATCTACCGCTAAGCTGGTTTTTTCATACTCTATCTGTTCGGTTAGCTGGTTAATGCGCTCTTTAATTAAATGTTTAGCGGCAGCTAATTTAACGAGTTCGTCATTAAATTTACGATTTTCCAGCGCTAAGTACCTTATTTCGTTTTGCATTAAGGCTAAACTTTTTTGCGGCACGACAAATTCTTTACCTTTAAAAAGCTCGCTTACCTCACCCAAAGTTAATAATAACTGCAAATTTTTAGCTTTAGCTAAAATAAAATAGACAGTTTCGTCTTTAAGTTTGTTTAACTGCTTTAAGGTTATTTTATCAACCACATAAAACCTCATGGCAAAGCTACCGGCAGTTAGCTGCTTTAACTCATCGGGATTAAAGTTACCCCATTTTTTAGCGCGCTCAAATTCGGTTTTAAGTTTAACTATTTCATCGGCGTTAGCTTTAATTTTTTCTCTTAACCGATTAATTTTATCTACCAAAACCTCATAGTTGCCGATAAAACTATCATCGGCTTTAACCTTAGCCGGCAAACTATTAAATAAAGCCGTTAAAGTATTTAGCTCGTTACTATAGTTATGTAAATTTTCGCTATAACCATCTTTAGCCGTTACATGAAAAACAGAGGCATCGGCCAGCAGGCCAAGCGCCAAAGCTTTATCTTTACTCTGGGCAACTAAAGCTACTTTTTTCATTGTTACAATCATTTAGCCGCCTCCTCCCGCTAATTTTTTCTTACTAATTTTACCGCGCACAACGGCCGCCGTTTGCACATCACCTAAATAAACGGCAATTTTTTTAATGTTGCTATTTATCTCGGGTATTTTTACTTTCTCAAATAAATTAACACGTTGTGTAGTAACCAATAATTCATGCCTTAATAACTCTACCTTCTTTTTGGCAATTTTGGTACGAATATTTAACTCTACCGCCTGCTTCATAAAACCGGCAGCTTTATCTACCCACAACGGGGTGGTAAATAAATCGTACTCCATATCCTCAAAGTCGGCACCTTTAAAGATGGGGATATTTACCCCAGCAATGTTACCGCGTTCTATCTCAAGGTTTTTAAGTTTAAAAAGCTCGGGTAGAGGGGTATCATCGGCAAATACCGCTATCCAATCGTTAAAGTTACCCAGCAACTGCTCATAAATGCTTTGCGCCTCTTCTAGTTCGGCTTCAGCATTTTTAATTTCACTTTGCAGCTGCTGTTTTTTTAACATTAAGGTAGGCAAAAAGCGTTTAAAACGTTTTAAGGCATCTTTTTGCTTTTTAAGCTCGTTTTTAGTTAGCTTAACCGTTGCCATTTAGCCTCCTTCTTTATTTTTAGGCCAAAATTCGGCAATTAAATCCGATTTTAACCCCGTTTCGTCCTTGTTAAAGCAGCTGGCTAAAATACTCCAGCCATTATCTAACGCCTGTTCTAGGCTTACATTTACCGATAGGTCCATCATTTCTTTTTCAAACAAAGCACCATAACGTAACAATTTATCGTCCCAGTTGCTCATAGTAAAACCCATCGATTTTTTCTCCAACGAATCCTTATAGCTAGAGTAAAGCTTGATAAGGCCGTCCATCAGGGCACGGTGGTCTTTACGAGTATTACCATTAACCTGTTGCTTTAAGCGACTGAGCGAACCAAACGGCTCAATCCTGCCACCCTTAAGATAAAATTGCCCTTCGGTGATGTAACCGGTGTTATCGGGCACAGGGTGAGTAACATCATCACCGGGCATAGTGGTAACGGCCAAAATGGTGATGGAGCCGTGTCCTTCAATATCCACCGCCTTTTCGTAGCGGCTGGCCAGCTGGCTGTAAAGGTCGCCGGGGTAACCGCGATTACTGGGCACTTGCTCCTGCGTAATGGCAATTTCTTTGAGGGCATCGGCAAAGTTGGTCATATCCGTAAGCAATACCAGCACATTTTTACCTTGCAAAGCAAATTGTTCGGCTATGGCTAAACTCATATCAGGTACTAAAATACATTCTACAATTGGGTCGCTGGCAGTGTGCACAAACATCGTAGTGCGACTTAAAGCCCCGCCTGCCTCTAAAGTTTCCTTTAAATAAAGATAGTCATCGTTCTTTAAACCCATACCACCCAGCACAATCATATCTACTTCGGCTTGCATAGCGATACGCGCTAAAAGCTCGTTGTACGGCTCGCCCGAAATAGAGAAAATCGGTAGCTTTTGCGAACGCACTAAAGTGTTAAACAAATCTATCATCGGGATACCGGTACGTATCATATTTTTAGGTAAAATACGTTTAGAAGGGTTAAACGACGGCCCGTTAATTTCGATTAAATCTTCTTTAAGACGGGGGCCGTTATCACGCGGCTCGCCCGAACCGCTAAAGATACGGCCTAAAAGATTATTAGAAAACGACACCTTCATCGGGCGGCTTAAAAACCTTACTTCATCGTTAGTGGCCACACCGCGACCACCGGCAAATACTTGCAAACTAATAATTTCGCCATCAATTTTAATAACCTGTGCCAGCGATGAACCAAAGCGGGTACGCACTTCGGCTAAATCTTCGTAGCAAACCCCTTCGGCACGTACCGTAATAACGTTACCGGCAATATTTTCTATTTTATTATAAACTTTAGCCAGGTATTTCTCCTCTTGCCCCAGCACTGCCCGGTACAAAACCGCCGGTTTGCCGCGCCTGTATTAAACCTTTTAATTCGGCCTCTAATTTAGCAAAACCGCTATCACCTTCGGCATAACTATTCCAGTCGATAAACTTTTGCCGTAAAGTGTTAAAAAAAGCACGAGCATCGTCTTTATCTTTAAAATTATATTCATGCACTAAGGCATCTAAAACTACATCAAACACCCGGCGCTGCCGTTCCGGCGAGGCGGCATTATCTACTTTATCAAAACTATTTTGCTGTAAATAAACGGCATCTAAAAACTCTTCTTTTAAATAAATTTCAAAGTCTTCAATCCCTACGCCGTCTTCGCCCAAAACTTTCATCATTTGCTCTACATCAACGCCTTTAAGCAGCATATTGTGGGCAAAATCTACCTGATGAGCCGGTAAAATACCTTTGTACTTACTCCAACTTTCCACCGGGTGAATGGCCGGGTATTTACGGGCATAACTGCGCTCGTAACTTAATCCCAAAAAGCAGCCTACTACCTTTAAAGTGGCCTGTGTAACGGGCTCTTCAAAGTTACCGCCGGCCGGCGATACACTACCACCAATGGTTACGCTGCCCAGCTTGCCGTCTTTACGGCCGCCACCGGTTTGCTCATAAAATTTGGCAATACTTGGTTTTAACTGTACTAAACCGGCACGTTCATAAAACGAAGCAATGGTAGACTCCAGATAAGCCGGGAAAGCCTCATCACCCGGTATTTCTTCAAGACGGCCGCTCATTTCGCGCATAGCTTGCGCCCAGCGGCTGGTGCTATCGGCTAAAAGTAGAACGTCTAACCCCATTTGGCGGTAATATTCGGCCATTGTAACGGCGGTGTAAACCGAAGCCTCGCGGCTGGCTACCGGCATAGACGAGGTATTACAAATAATAATAGTACGGTCCATCAACGATTTCCCACTGCGGGGGTCGACAATATCGGGGAACTCGCGCAAAGTTTCTACAACTTCACCGGCACGTTCCCCACAGGCCGCTACAATAACAATATCCACATCGGCATTTTTACTAATCATATGCTGCAGCACCGTTTTACCGGCACCAAAAGGGCCGGGTGTACAAAAAGTACCACCCTTAGCTACCGGCAAAAAAGTATCGATAATACGCATTTGGGTAACCAGCGCTTCTCTAGGCATTAAACGCTCGGCATAAAGCCTGATGGGACGCTTAACCGGCCAATGAAAGCTCATCGTTAAAGGATAACTTTGGCCGCGTTCATCGGTAACTTCGGCGATAGTTTCGCGTATGGTATAACTGCCGGCCTCTTTAATACTTTTTAAAGTATAAGTTCCTAAAAAGTTAAAAGGTAGCATAATAATATGTTTAAATTGCGTTTCGGGTACAAAACCTATCGCATCACCGGCCGCCAGTACTTCACCCACTTTAGCCGTTGGTGTCCACGCCCATTTAGTGGCGGTACTAAGCGGTTCTAGGTAAAGCCCGCGCTTTAAAAAAAGTCCTGCTTCGGCGGCCAGCTCGGGCAAAGGGTTTTGCAGCCCATCGTAAACTTGGCCAATTAAACCGGGTCCCAGCTCGCTACTTAATAGCTCGCCGGTGAACTCTACTTTATCGCCGTTTTTAACTCCGCGCGTCATCTCGAAGACTTGCATTTGACAACTATTGCCTCTAATACGGATAACTTCACTCTTAAGCCGTGAGCCATCGTCTAACACAATATATCCTACTTCATTTAAAGAGACTGCTCCCTCAAAGTTTACGGCAGCCATATTGCCGTTAATGCCTTGCACTACACCTTCACTCACACTCATTAAATATTCTCCGCTAATACTTCTTTAACATCTTTTAAAATACTTTCGTATTCTTCATCGTAACGTTTGCGGCCAACATCTGCCTTAAAGCCCATGCGCCGCTCTAAAATTTGCAGCTGCATACCATAAATAAGCAGGCTATTAAAACTAAAATAGTCGCCGTTTTTGCTGTCTTCTAATAAATTAAAACGCATAATATCTAGCTGGCGTTCTACTTTTAAAGGATTGCTCTCTCTAAAGGCCGTTAAAGCCAAATTTTTAGTACCCATATCGGGGCTGGGACGTTTATATTTATTAATATCTATCCCGCGCGCTTCGGCCCTAAGCTCTACTAAATCGTTTTTTAAGCTTATGTCCCACTGCCAATAGTTTTTTTCCAGCTCTTTAAGATTAACCATACTCAAAGGCGGTTCTTGTAAATTAAAAGCTTTAAGCCTAGCAAAATAATCTTCGGTTAAGACAGCTTCGGCATAATATAAAAACTTTTGGTAGTTAATAGCCGGCTCTTTATCAAAAAGCAAAGCCGGCAAACTCGCTATTAAGTAATAAAGACTAGTCATAGTGGCTCCTTAAACAACGAGGGTGGCTTTTCTAAAGTCTTCGGCCAATTTAGGGCTTAAAAAATGTTTTAAATTGCTCACAATAGCCTCATCGGTAATATCATAAAGAGCCGAACCATCTTTCACCCCCAGCCTAAAGCCGCTGTCGATGGTAGAAGAGGCTTTAATATCGAGGCCGCCCTTAAACATATCTGCAAATTTAGCCTTTAAAGCGGTATACATTTTGTCGGCATCGGCATTGCTAATATCAATTTCGTATCCGCTTTCTTTATCAAGCGAGCCTAAGGCCACTTTAATTAACTCCTCCAAGCTATTAACGGTTACCTCTTTGGTAGCTGCTGTAAGAGCCATATCAAAGGAGTTAAAGAGCTTTTGACGTATACTCAAAATTAAATCACGGCCTGCCTGTGCCAAAGCCTCTTGCTGCCTTTGCAAAGCAATTTCTTCGGCCTTTTTAACCTCTTCTAAGGCCTCTTTAACTTGCTGATTAGCCTTATCCACAATAGCCTTAGCTTCGGCATTAGCTTGCGCGATAATGGCTTCGGCCTCTGTCTTAGCAGTAAGTACACCTTCATCTTTAATTTTAGTAATTAATTCTTGCAACTGTATTTCCACTGAAAGATTTCTCCTTATTTATTAATAACATTTAGCCAAACCACCTTTAGCGGTTTCGCGGTATTTTTCTTTTAAATCTTTGCCGGTTTCCAACATAACCCCTAGTACTTCATCGTAACTAAAAATAACTGCCTGACTGCCTCGCAACATCACATAATCGGCCACATTGGCGGCCATAGCTGCCTTAATGGCATTACGCTCGATACACGGCTCTTGCACCAGCCCCAATACCGGGTCGCAGGTTAGCCCCAAATTATGCTTTAGGGCTATGGCAGCCGCTTGCTCTATCAATTCGATATTTTTGCCGCCGCTGCGCAAAAATACTAAAGCCGCCGCTGCCATAGCGCAGGCCACCCCAATTTCGGCTTGGCAGCCGGCCACCGCCCCGCTGATACTCGCCCTAGTTTTAGCTATATTACCTACAATACCGGCTACCGCTAAGGCCTCAATTACTTGAGGGTTATCGGCACTTACGGGCAGTTTTTTTTCGTCCTTAAAATAATGATAAAGCACTGCCGGCACAACACCGGCCGCCCCGCAAGTAGGAGCCGTTACCATTACATTACCGGCGATAGAGTTTTGCTCCATTACCGCCAAAGCATAACTATAAAGATAGGCATTTTTATTTCTATCAAATTGAGCTCGCTCATAAAAATCTTTAGCTCGGCGGACATAATTTAAGCCGCCTTTTAATACTTTTTCTTCACCGCTAAGGCCATCGGCGATAGCTTTAACCATCGTTTGCCATATATCTGTTAAATATTCGGTTATGTTAATGCTACCGGCCTCTTCATATTGCCGAACAAAATCCGGCAAAGTTAAGTTATGGCTATAACAGTGCTCTTTAATGGCCGTAAAATTCCTGAAAGGATAGATATTATCGGCCTCTTTCTCGGCACTGCCCACCACAAAAACTTCGCCACCGCCTAATGAAAGATATTCCCGCTCATAAACCGGCTCATCTTCTTTATTATAGGCCGATAGCTTTAACGTATTGGGGTGGTTGTGGTATTTATGGCCTTTATTTTGGTAACTATAACTTTCGTCAAATTTAATTTCTATTTTTTTTCCGTCTTTCTCAAAAGCCTCTTTAATCGTGCAATCGGTATGGTGGCCTACACCGGTGGCCGCCAAACTTTTACCCAAAGTAGCTACCCAACGATTATCCGCCAAATTATGGCCTTTTAGGTACTTTAAAAAGAGTTTGCTTGCCTCTTGCACACCCATAGTATGGCTGCTACTTGGGCCCGGCCCCTTTTTATATAGTTTGCTTAACGACTGCATAACGGCAACTATAACATATTTTTTAGAAAAAATCAATATTTAAGGTAATAAATAACCAAATAATTTAGTTATTTATTAAAGCAGGTACGGGAAGAGGGGGATTCGAACCCCCGGTAGCTTGCACCACACACGCTTTCCAAGCGTGCTCCTTAAACCACTCGGACATCTTCCCTTGTTGTTGGCTAGCTTACATTATTTAATAAGCTTTGTCTAGCTGCCTTTACTCGTTAAAAACTAATTTAAAGCAAACCAAATAACACCGCTTCTTGCGATGGAATGGTTATCTTCTAAATACCTATGGTTAATTACCAAGTTACCATTTTCTATAATAGGAGGCATTAAAGGAAATATTTGGATAGTTTCTCCGCTGTTATTAATTAATACACTCTTAATTGCCTGCCCTATCGGCCTATTGCCGGTAAGGTGCACAATAACTACATTATTAGTAACTACAGTAACTTCCGATATATTTGGGTTAGTATGGTTATAGGTATGCGTTATGTTATTAACCGGTATATTTGTTAACGGTATAACCAGTTCTTGCCCGCCATCACTATCGGTCACAATTAAATTATCTGCGGTTAAAGTTAATCTAAACTCATTGGCAATACGTGTGCCGTTAGTTACTTGCTCTAGTCTAAAGTTTGCACCGGTAATCACTAATACGTCATTACCATCGATATAATCGGTAGTATAAGCTAAATTACTACCTCTTTGTTGATTGTCGTTTAGCGAGCAGCTTACAACTATAATGCTGCTAATAAGCAATAGCAATGTTTTTTTCATTTTTATTTCCTTTTATTTTTAATAGCACTATTATAAAAGAAAAAGCTATTTTATAAAAGGGAATTTTTAAAAATATTTGACATAGCAAAAATAATTCAGAACCAAAGCATACTAAAAACAGAATAACTTTAATCCTCACAAAAGAAAAGCTAGAACCACGAAAGACATAAAAAAAGGGAATACTTTGCTTATTTTTAACCTATTTTTTAGTATGCTCCGGCTTTAAAAATTACGGCAACCCACTTGACACATTTATGGCTTATAGTGTAAAGTACGAAAGTTTAAGCAAAAAAAAGGAGTTTGCAATGAAACTTTTTGAATCGTACAACGACGATTTAACGGTATCTAAAAAGGTGATTTTAGGCTTACAGCACACCTTTACTATGTTTGGGGCGACTATTTTAGTACCCATTTTAACGGGGCTAAACATTTCGGTAGCGTTATTTATGGCAGGGCTTTGTACCCTGCTTTTTCATTTAGTAACGCGCGGTAAAATGCCTATCTTTTTAGGCTCATCTTTTGCCTTTATCGCCCCCGTAGTAGCGGTTGGTACTATGTATGGCCTAGAGTACGCCGGCGGTGGTATTGTTATATCGGGTATTATTTACCTTATTATGGCCGGCCTTATTAAATTGTTTGGTAAAACCAAAATACTAAGCTTTTTTCCGCCTATCGTTACCGGCCCCATCACCATTATTATCGGCCTAACTTTAGCCCCCGTAGCTATTAGCAGCGCCTCCAGCAACTGGGCCTTAGCCATTGCCAGCTTTTTAATTGTCGTTATTATTAGCGTTTTTACTAAAGGTTTTTTACAGGCCATCCCGGTACTTTGCGGACTTTTGGGCGGTTATTTAATTGCCGTTGTTACCGGCAATATCGATTACAGTGCTATCGGCGCCGCCAGCTGGGTAGGTTTACCCAGCTTTACTTTAGCCAAATTTAGCGTAAATGCAACTTTATTAATAGCGCCGGTGGCTATTGTTACCATTATAGAGCACATCGGCGATGTAATTGCTGTAGGCAACACCTGTAAAAAAGATTTTGTTAAAGACCCCGGCCTAAACCGCACAATGTTAGGCGATGGCTTAGCCTCTCTCGTATCGGCAATGTTCGGCGGCCCGGCTAACACCACTTACAGCGAAAACACCGGCGTACTAGCCTTAACTAAGGTTTTTAACCCGGTTGTTATGCGCATTGCCGCCCTTTTTGCCATCGTGCTAGCCTTAGTACCTAAATTTAGCGCCATTATCAGCAGCATTCCGGCAGCGGTCATCGGCGGTATTTCGATAGTACTTTTTGGTATGATAGCTTCTGTAGGTGCACGCATTTTAGTAGAAAGCCATACCGATTTTAACCAGCCGCGTAACCTATTAATAGCTGCCTCTATTTTGGTACTCGGTTTAGGCGGAGCGACTATCCCGATAAATATTGGAGCCGTATCTTTTACTTTATCTAGCTTAGCGGTAGCCGCTATTGCCGGTATTATTTTAAATAAAGTTTTACCTAATAAAGGTTAAAACCTTATTGCCGGCGGCCCTTAAGTAAAAAAGACCGCCGGCTTTTTTTATCTTTACACAATGGTAACTCTCCCTTTATAATTACTCAATGTTTGTACAAAGCTGTACCACAGGCCAAACTTTAATATTTTAGCTTTACTTTAACCGCAAACTATGTTAAACTATTACTATGAAAAAAATATTAACTATAACTTTATTACTAATAGCCATAAATGCACAAGGGCAAGGCTTGCCGG
>WRBN01000056.1 GCA_009784515.1 Spirochaetaceae bacterium
TAAGCGGGGTGATAGTATTATCGTCTTCCCCGGCAGTTGTTTGCCCGGCCTTTAATATGACCTCCAGCCGGCTAACATTATTATTAATTAAATAGCAACCAATGCCGGCTTCTTCCAGCTTGGCCAAAAGCGGCAGCTCGGCTTTAAGCGGAGTAAGCCTACCGCCGGCAGCCCGGCTTATTATTAATATATCACCACTTTGCAGCTCGCTTTTATCGGCATACACCACAGCCTCGCTGTCTGCTATTGCCATTTGCAAAGGCAAACTTATCAGTTGCCCGTCTTTTAAAGCGGCCTCGATGGCTTTACCATCGGCTTTAGTTATTAAATTTTTAAGAGCGGTTATCTGCGCGGCAGTTAGTTTATCGGTTATACTCATTGTAGTTAAGTATATAGTAAGTGGAGTAGAGTGTCTAGTTAGCGCAAACTACGCTACGCCATAAATAACTACCCATTTGACAGACACGGCTGTAGCCAGTAGTATAATATAAAATGTTAAGCTATTCTTAGTAGAACATATATTTAAACTTTTATCAATACTTTTTTAAATTAAATCCCCATCTTCCTTATTCATCTTTTTTTCCTAATATTTTAACCAACGCCTCCGCCGCATAGTCCATATCCTCCTCCTTAATAGTAAGGAGGTAAATCAGTAATCTATCCTCTGCTACCCGGCCAAGAATAGGCACCGGCAAATTATGCAAAGCCGTTACTAATTGATTAACTTTAAGGCTAACCTTACAGTTAATAGCTACCGCATAACTTGGGTAAAACTCGTCGGGCAAGCTGCCACCGCCAACCTCTACATCGGCCTCTATCACTTCAGCTAGGCCAACGGGTAAAGCCTTAGCCAGCCGTTCGGCTTGGGCTTTAACTTTGGTCGGTTTAATGGCAAGTAACTGGGCGGCATAACCTATCGGCCTTTCGCTATCATTTAGTTTATCTATTAAGCTAGCCTCAAGTAAACTTAAAATAACCTTGCCGCACCTAAAGGCACGCATTAAAGGGTGGCCGGCTAATCTATCAATATAAGCTTTTTTACCCACAATAATACCGGCCTGCACACTGCCTAAAAATTTATCGCCACTAAAACATACTAAATCGGCGCCTTCTTTTAAGGCTTGCTTAATACTTATATCTTCGCTTAGCCCGGCCTCTAGTACCCCGGCCCCTTCATCGTATACTAAAGGGATATGGCTAGGTAAAGCCGCTCGCAGCTCTTTAATTGATGGCGAAGAGGTAAAGCCGCGTATTTTAAAGTTGCTGCTGTGCACCTTAAGCAATAACTTAGTATGCTCGGTGATGGCATGGATATAGTCGTCCACGGTGGTTATGTTGGTAGTGCCTACCTCAACCAGCCGGCTGCCGGCCTCCGCCATAATATCGGGGATACGAAAGCCGCCGCCTATCTGCACTAGCTCGCCGCGGCTAATAATTACCTGCCCTTCGCCGGCTAAAGTCTTTAAAATTAAATATATCGCCGCCGCATTATTATTAACCACCAGAGCTGCCTCTGCGCCGGTGAGTTTACAGAGTAATTCATTAACAAAGCCGGCCCGTCCGCCGCGTTTTTGTTGATTAATATGGTATTCTAAATTGATATGGTTCGTATTTAAAAATTCGGCTTGCCGCCATAACTCCTTGCTTAATGGGCTGCGTCCTAAATTGGTATGCAAAATTGTGCCGCTGGCATTAATAATTTTTTGCAAAGGCCGTTTTATTTTAATTTGTAACGCCGTAAGACATTTAGCTACAATAGCATCATAATTGTAACTGGTATCTTCATCTGTTTCGGTCCGTAAGGCAGCCAATACGGTACGGATAACATCGGCACAGATGGGCCGAGACAAAATTAAATGCAAAGGTTTTATCCTTTCGTCTTCTAACAGTTTATCAACAGAGGCAAAATTTCTCATTAAAGCAATTATAGCCCATTAGCTATTATTTGTCTATTTTATATAACTCCCTTTTGTTAATAATAGCCATCTATTAATAAGTTGTAAAACAGTTATTTAGTTAGCCAAAGCCATTGCATTTTAAAGCAGAATATAATATACTAATAATATTATTGATATTTTTTAGGGATTTTATATGAGCGATAACCATAATAACGATAAAGATGATGAAAAAAAGGGCGACGATAAAAATGAAAAAAATAAAGATTTTTGGAAGAATCGCCCCAATAAAAACGATAAAAAAGGCGGCGGAGTACAGCCCACGCCTAACCCGCAGCCTTTTAGGCCCAGTTTTATTGTTTTAGCTAGTATACTTGGCTTAGTTATACTGGCTAACTCTTTTTTTGGCAATAGTAACAGAGGCAGCGAAATTGCTTACTCCGATTTTAAGGCCTTGATTATAAGCGGCCAAATTAGGCAAGTGCGTATCGCCAGTCCTTTTATTTACGGCTACGCCTTAACCGATAGCGAAGCCGCAGCGGCAGCCAGTACCGAAGCTCCGGCCCGACCGGCTCCTTTTTCCGGCGATTTTTTAGGCCGTCCGCGTGCCGTTACTAACGAAGTATCTTACCGGGCCGTATTGGTAAGCGACCCTACTTTACTACCGTTACTAGAGGAACATAATGTTATTTACCGGGCCGTAGTGCCGCGCAATAACGATTTTATCTCTAGCCTTGTAATTATGGGTATCTTTATTGCCATATTTATTTTAGTATCGCGCTCACTTTTTAAACGTATGGGCGGCGGGGCTAATGTGATGAATTTTGGCCAAAATAAAAACCGTATTGTCGCCGAAACCGACCTTAACACCCGTTTTAATGATGTGGCCGGCTGCGATGAAGCCAAAGGCGAACTGGTCGAGGTAGTCGATTTTTTAAAACACCCCACGCGTTACACCGATATTGGCGGTAAAATCCCTAAAGGGGTGCTTTTAGTTGGGCCGCCGGGGACCGGTAAAACTTTGCTGGCTCGGGCCGTAGCTGGAGAGGCCGGCGTAGCCTTTTTTAGGGTTAGCGGGGCCGATTTTGTGGAAATGTTTGTGGGTGTAGGCGCCGCCCGTGTGCGCGATTTATTTGGCCAAGCCCGTCAAAAAGCCCCCTGTATCATCTTTATCGATGAGATGGACGCTATCGGTAAAAGTCGGGCCAATAACTTTAACAGCAACGATGAACGTGAGCAAACTCTTAACCAACTACTGGTAGAGATGGACGGCTTTGATAGCACTACCGGTGTTATTGTACTTAGCGCCACCAACCGCCCCGAAATCCTCGACCCGGCCCTGCTGCGCGCCGGCCGTTTCGACCGTCAAGTGCTGGTAGACAAACCCGATGTTAAAGGGCGTGAGGCTATCTTAAAAATTCATAGTAAAGATGTTAAATTGAATGATGATGTAGATTTACATAAAATTGCCGAAGGTACGCCGGGTTTTGTCGGTAGCGATTTAGCCAATGTCGTCAACGAAGCGGCCCTGCTAGCCGTACGTGCCGGCCGCAAAGAAGTGGCACGTGTCGATTTTGAAGAGGCCATTGAAAAATCGGCTTTAGGCCTTGCCAAAAAAAGTAAAGTAATGAGCAACTTTGAGCGCGAAACTACTGCCTTTCACGAAATTGGGCACGCTTTAGCCAGCGTTTTTACCGCCGGTACCGACCCGCTGCGTAAAATTACTATTATTCCGCGCGGTATGGCTTTAGGGGTTACTTGGAGCGACCCGGTAGAAGGACGTTACAGCAAAACCCAAGACGAATTTATTGCTATGATTGATATGGCTTTAGGCGGCAGGGCCGCCGAAGAAGTGGTTTATGGACGTATCACCACTGGGGCCGGCGGTGATATACAACACATAACCGATATTGCCAAGAGTATGATTATGCGCTATGGTATGAGTAAAAAATTTAAAAACGTGGCTTTAACCCGCAGGCAGGGCCTCTTTTTAGATGGCGGCGAAAGCAGCCCCGAATATAGCGAAAAAACCCAAGAGTATATCGATGATGAAGTAAGCCGCTTAATTGCCCAGCGTTACGACAGGGTTATTAATTTACTTAAAAAACACGAAGCTTTACTTTACACCATCACTAAAGAAATATTGATTAAAGAAACTCTATCCTCTGAAGAATTTTTAGCGTTTGTAAAAGCCGATGAGTTAGGCAATAACGAACTAAATACCGTAAAAGAGCTGGAGAAAAGCAACAGCCGTATTTTAATATTAACCGATGAAGACGAAGGTACTGTAATTACCAAAGCTGCCAAGATAGAGATTACTTTAACAGATGAAGATAATAAGGCTGTCGATAATTCACCTAGCAATACCGACAGTGATAATGAAAATAATAGTTAAAAATTTATCTATAGTTAGGAGAGTAAACTATGTCTATTTTATTAACAAGGCGCAGCGTACGTAAATTTACTACCGAAGCTGTGAGTGATGATAACATTCGTCATATATTACGCGCCGCTATGTATGCGCCATCGGCGGTAAATAAGCAAAACTGGCAGTTTTATGTGGTAAAACGCGGTGAAAAACTAGCCGAACTAGCAACTATTTGGGACAGCAAAATTTTAGATAAAACCACTATGGAAAAAGAATTTTATACCAGCCGCTCGGCTATCTTGCGTAGTGCGGCGGCGGCTATCTTAATTTGTGGCGTATCAGAGACTGAGTTAGGCGAAGGCGAAAGCTGGCCGGTAAATTGCGGGGCTGCCACACAAAACCTCTTATTAGCTGCTCACGAACTTGGCTTAGGGGGTGTTTGGCTTGGAGTTTTTAACCTAGCGCCTCGCATTAAAGAAGTTATAGAGTTTTTTAACTTGCCGGCTAACCACCGTCCCTTTGCTTTATGCGCCATTGGCCACCCAGCCGCCGTGCCGGCCGAATCAAAGGAACGTTACGATGAAAGCAAAGTGCACTGGATTAAGTAATTATGGCTAAGGCTGTAGATGGTGCTGCCGCTTTTGAGCTTTACTATCAAAATTTGTATGGCAACCGTTGGCCCGGCTTAAAAGCTGCTCTGTTAGCCCCTAAAGAACAAACAGCCATCACTTTAACTAACCCGCCTTATTACTTAGATAAAGCCAGCCTACAAGTAGTTAAAGCTTTACAAATTGATAAAGATATGCAAGTGCTGGATATGTGTGCGGCACCCGGCGGTAAGAGCCTTGCTATCGCCCAAGCCTTACAGGGTACAGGATTGTTGATGGCCAATGAGCTACAGAGCGATAGGTTTTTTCGCTTAAAACGGGTTATTAATAACCTCTCTGAAAATTATCATCAAAATATTAAACTTACTAAATATGACGCTACACGTTTAAATTTTTTTATTAATAATACCCATTTCGACCGTATTTTATTAGATGCCCCCTGCAGCAGTGAGGCGCATGTACTAGCCGATAATAAATATTTACAGCAATGGAAACCCAGCCGCAGCAAAAACTTAGCTATTAAACAATTAGCAATGTTGTGCTCTGCCCTCGAGTTATGCCAAGCAGGCGGCCTCATCGCCTATAGTACCTGCGCCCTTAGCCCCACTGAAAATGATGAGGTGATAGAAAAATTTTTAAAAAAACGAGCTGGCCGCCTTAAGGTTATTCATATACCTTTGGTTGGTGAGGCTACGAGCTATGGGCAGATTATTTTGCCTGATAACCCTAATACGGCCGGGCAAGGGCCGATGTATTTTTGTATTATAAAGAAAATAATCTCTGATTAAATTCAATTCAAAAATTAATCCATTAATTTAAACTTTTAACCAGCAAAAAAATCATTAATGCCCTAACTAATCTTTTGACATTCCCGTCAAAAAATGCTAAAGTTATTTAAACAAATCATCTTAAACTGTAAAATAAAAGGAAAAATTATGATAGTAACACCAAAGATAATGGCTAATATCTCGCTCACCGCTCACCCGCTGGGAGTAGCTCACGAAGTAACACAACAAATAGATTATATTAAAAACCAGCCCAAACTTAAAGGGCCCAAAAATGCCCTTATTTTAGGTTGCTCCGGCGGTTACGGCCTAGCTACCCGTATTGCCCTAGCCTACAGCAGCGGAACGGTAACTTTAGGTGCCAGTTTTGAGCGTGAACCTACCGATAAAAAGATAGGCAGTGTAGGTTATTACGCCAACAAAGCCTTTAGCGCCGCCTGTAAGGCCGATGGCTTAAGCGAGCAAACCCTTAACTGTGATGCCTTTACAAATGAGGCTAAAGAGGCCGTTATTACTGCTGCTAATCAGCTATTTAAAGGCGAAAAGATTGATTTAATTGTTTACAGCTTAGCCAGCCCCATCCGTACCGACCCAGCAACAGGTATTACCTACAAAAGTGTACTTAAACCGATTGGCCCGGTTTACACCGGCAAAACGGTAGATATTTTTACCGGCGAAGTTAAAGACGTTGAGGTAGTCCCTGCCAACCAAGAAGAGATAGAGGCCACTACCAAAGTAATGGGTGGTGAAGACTGGCAGTTATGGCTTGAAGCTCTTAATAAAGCCAATTTACTAGCGGATAATGTTATAACGGTAGCTTATAGCTACATTGGCCCGGCCATCACTTACCCAATCTACCGCGAGGGTACCATCGGCAGAGCCAAAGACCACCTTGAACAATCTGCTAAAGCCATCACCGCTAGCTTAAGTGCCCTTAATGGCCACGCTTATGTCTCCGTCAATAAAGCGCTGGTTACCCGTGCCTCCAGCGTGATACCGGTGGTGCCGCTTTATTTAGCTTTACTCTTTAAAATAATGAAAGAAAAAGGTTTACACGAAGGTTGTATTGAGCAAGAGTACCGCATGATTGATAAACTTTACAACCAGCCCCTTCAGTTAGATAACGAAGGACGCTTAAGGTTAGACGATTACGAAATGCGTGAAGATGTACAGGCCGAAATAGACAAACTGTGGCCTACCATCACTACCGAAAATCTAAAGATACTAGGCGACCTTGAAGAGGTGCGGTTAAACTTTATGCAGCTGCACGGCTTTGAAGTGCCCGGCATAGATTATACGCAAGATGTGGATATAAGTTAATGAAAAAGCCGGTGAAAGCCGGCTTTTTCAAGTTAATAACGAACAGTTAATAGTTAAGAATTAAAAAAGCTAGATTTTCTATTCGTTACTGCTTTTCTTATTATAGTTATCCAACATATTTTGCCAAAGCTCAGGTATCTCCATACCATCTTCAATAGCATTTTTAATCATATCTATACTATGATAGTTACAAAGAGTAAAATCACCATTTTCATCACCACCCATTATAACTTGTTCCCCAGCAACTAATCGTTTGCCACATATGCTACAAATATCGCCATTTTTTATTAAATTTTCTTTTACCCTTTTTCGTATCGATTTCATGTATTTGCTCCCCTTTACCAAGTTTCCCATATTGTCAATCTAATAGTACCTCTACGCTCGTTCCTATCTATACTCATTATTTGATGAGTTATTACTCTATTATTACGAGTAAACCCCCAATAACCATCAAGATAATGAATAATGTTCTCTACTACCTCTCCTTCATTTCCATTCATAAGCCATGTAAAGAAATCCCGTATTTCATCTCTCTCTTCATCATTTTCAGGAATATCTGTAAAAAAACTATTTACAGTAGAAAAAGTGCTAGAATTAAAAAATGTTAAATTTATATTATGACCTACCATACTAATTTCCAACCAGCCTTGTCGTCTTTGCGTTTCTTGAGCACTTATAAATACTGGCAAAATAAACACAAATAGAAGTAATAATCTTTTCATTTGACCCTCCCTTAAGATATTATAACATGATATTAACTAAAAAAGCTAGCTTTCACCAGCTTTTTTAGTTAATATCATGTTCTTTATTACTTTTCTTTTAAAATTTTTGTCTGCTCTTCAATATTTCTATCCATATTTAAGACAGTCGCTATAAAACCACCTACAATAATATTATATATTAAACCAATAAATGCTCCTATAATTAATCCGCCAACAAGCCCTAAGCCTCCATGCAAATGAAAGCCCCTAACGGCTCCACCGATAGCCATAAAAATAAAGACAAGCCAAAGAATAGCCCCAAAGAACTGCCTGAAGGCATTTTTAACAAAATTTAACATAACTAAAGCTCCTTATTATAGCAATATACTAAAAAATAAGGAGCTTTAAATAAAAGGTCAACTAAAAAGAGCAGGACTTAACTCTTAATATACTCCACAATCTTAGCACGTATATCTTTTAACTTAATAATCTCATCGATACTGCCAACCTCTTTAGCTCGCTGGGCACTATGAATCTCATCAAATTTTTTAGCCCATTCTGTCTGCTTTTCGGCGTGGATAGTTTTATATAGATTATCGTAACCGGCTATATCTAATGTACCGGCTTCCAGCTGCTTTTGAGCTGCTACCAGCCGCTCATCACTATAGGTAGCTTTAAGTACTTGCCCGGTAAAAACAACGGCCGCTGCCGGCGCACCGCCGATGACGCTGGCATAAGCGCCCTCTAAGGCAATACTGCGCAAATTAGGGTTAAGTTGCTTGCTAAAAACTACATAAGCCCCGCCATGGTAACGGCCGACCACAATAAAAAGAATAGGCCCGTTAAAATTGACGACCGCTCGGCCAATCTCGGCACCCCATTCCAGCTGGTTTTTACGCAAACTTTCGGGGCTGCCATCAAAGCCCGAAAGATTAGCCAGCACCACCAGCGGCACTCGGCCACTAAAGCTATTAATCGCTCGCGCTACTTTTTTACTGCTTTGCGGAAAGAGGGTACCACCGGTATAACTTTCAGGACCATTATACGGCACCACACTACGGCGCACTAAGGCATGGCTCTCTATCCCGATGAGGCCACAAGCCTCACCGCCAACCCGGGTTTGCCAAACAATAGCTGTTTCACCGTCTTGCATAAACCTAAAGCGTTCCAGCGGAGCAAAATCGTTATCTATTACTGCCGTCATTACCTCACGCATTGCAAAAGGTTTTTTACGTTCGCTATTTTTAGCCCCAAATATATCACCTATGGTGGTAAAACCCTGTCCTAAAGTATCGCTGTAAGAGCTTAAACCTACATCACGGCTAATTAAATCACTGGTAATTCGTTTAGCCGGACGCTCACCGGCTTTCGCATAAAAGCTGCGGTAATGCTGCATAAGCACTTTGTAAGCTTCCTCTAGGCTTTCTACCTCAATTTGTGCCTCGCCATTAGGAGTCATTATCTCTTTTGCACCGCCAATAGCTAAATTATCTTTACCCGATACGGCGCCGGCAAAATCCAGCGCTCGTTTACCGGTAAGCAGCATTGTTCCCTGCGTAGTCATAATAAGCAAACCACGACAGTGCATTAACATAGTTGCTTCGCTATTCCAATAAGATTGCGCGCCCACATTAATACCGCTAACGATAATATTAATTTCACCGCCGGCCTCTGTAAACTGAATGATACGTTTTAGGGTATTAGCCGTCCAATCAAGATTTTCAGTGCCGCTATCCATATCGATACGCGCTCCCGAGCTAATCGGCAGCCACTCCACCGGCAATTTTAAATCGGCGGCTAAATCGAGGGCGGCATTAACTCGGCGACACTCGGCTTCGGCTAAGCTGCCCATATCGCCGGTAGCTTCGCTCATTAATAAAACACGTTTGTAAGACACTTCATCTTCTTGAGTGCTGATAAGCCCAAAAACAATACCGGCTTTATTTTGACCATACGGGCGGCCTTTGACCGACCGATAGCTAACGGCCCCATCTTCACTTAAATCATATTCTTCAAAGCAACTTTGCCCAAGTCCGGTGCTGCCATCACATAAGCCATTAATAAGTTCATAAGGGTAAAATAAGTTACGGCTACGGGCTTTAACAACGGCATTTTCGTAGGACGACCGTGCTTTTAGTAAATCGCTGGCAGCCTCACGCCACACCATATTAACATTGCTGCTGCTAAATTGATTAATAAGTAATTCTTGGCAGCTATCTTGGTTTTTACGCATAACTATACTAATACGCTCTAACCCCATATCATTGGTGATATAACGTTTAAATAACCGGGCCACATACTCTTCTATTTGGCCGGCTTCAGCACTTAACTGCGGCCAAATGGCTATAGTTAATCTGTTCCAATATAAAGGTTTTTTGCGTAAAGCCTGCTTCGTACGCAAGGCCATTAAGCCTTCGTTTACCGCATCTTCAAAACCCACTAAACTTTTAATTTTACCTTCTTCATCTAGCTGCACTTCGGTAGACTCTAAATTCATAAAAACAAAAAAACGTTCATCATTTTTATTTTCTTTAGCGACAGCTGTAACAAAAGTTACATTATTATTAATTTGTTCAAATTTTTTATCAAAATTTGCTAAGCGATACAATCGTAACTCACGGTAATTTAAAGGGCTTAAAAAAGCGCTGTTTTCATCGGCTTGCCAGCCATTAGAAGTTTTAATATAATTTTGATAAGTTATTAATTCACCATTATCATAACCAATAATTAAACGTTTACTCGCTATATTAAGGTTATTAATTTGCTCCATAGTATACTGATATGATACAAAAACAAGAGTAGTAACGGCGTTGGCCTGCGGTAAAGTAAATCCTTTTAAATCTCTTGGCACCAATATAAAGGTAGTTCGCTCTTCACCATTATGTTTTTTATAAGTAACTAAAGCAGCTCCTTCATTAATAAACTTATAATTAGTAATTACCCCACGATAAAGACGGTGAGAAAGTACCTCTAAAGCAATGTCATTTTGCCCAGATGCTACCTTATTTACCAATAGTCTTTCACTTTGCTCGCCATAACTTACCGCCCGCTGCATTAAAGTGTTACGTTTGGTGGTGTCGGTTTCGTTAGCTAAAAGCGGTAAAATACGCTCAAGTCTTTCAAGCCGGCGGCGGGCAATATCACTTAAAGCCTCTCTATCAAAAAGCTGATAACGCATATTAAGAGCCAGCTGCTTTAAATTTAACGCCAAACCAGCTAAATCATCTAGCTCTTCATCTAAGCCGCTAATATCTTTGCCTTTATTGATATTAAGATGGGGTAAAGCTAAGTTAAGTACCTGCTCCTTTTTTTGCCGAGCAAAATGGGTTTTATAAAGACGAAAAACCACCCTATCTATCACTCGCCGCTCATTGCCAGTTATATTATTAGCTTTTAAAACATTATTTACAGCATTGATAAAAGGTGCGGGAAAGCTTTCTTCATTACGTTCGTAGCTTTTATAATAAACAGCTAACCACTCGGCAAAACTTAAAACACTAGCTTCGCCAAAACGGGCTAATTTTTCTTCGCTAAATAAACGCTCTACAGCATTAAAATAGCTTATTAATTTAATAAACAAAGCCTTATCATCGGCCTTAATTAATTCTTTGAGCTGAGCAACCGGTAACGAATCGTAGCCCAAAAAGAGGGCGCAAAGCTCGGTTTTTGGCTGTAAATTATCGGCCGGCAGCTGGGCAAAACCATCAATGCTATCGCTGTTATTACCGGCAGAGCTGCCTACTTTATCTAAACGCATAAGCACTTGCCCGGCAGTTACGCCATCGCCGGCTTTTACTAAAATTTCGCCTACAATGGCCTCTTCTGCGGCAACCAATGGCAGCTCCATCTTCATCGCCTCTAGGCTAGCTAAAATTGTACCTTTAGTTACCTTATCACCGCTTTTTACCTTAACGGCCAGCACCAAACCGGCGCCGCTGGCTTTAATTGCCCCGCCGCTATCGCTTTCGATAATATAAGCAACGTTATCTACCTCTACCCTAAAGTTGTCGCCTTGCCTCGTAACTAAAAGCTTAGGCTGCTGCCCGGCTAAAGTTAAACGGCCATCAATATTATAGCGGTAATTAAAATAATATACCTTATCACTATAATTAATAGCAAACAAATAACGGCTAAGTCTACGTACCATAAGACGATAACTGCGACCAAGATATTGCAGTTGCAACTCCTGCATCGTGCCGGCCATAGCGCGTACACGGCCGGCTAACATCATTTCGTTATGAAAAAGCCGCTCGTCATCATTTTCGCGCTCGCGATAAATCTCGGCGGCTACCGCACAAAGTGCATGAGCTACCTTAGCCTGAGGCGGCTTTTTACCAGTTAAATATTCTTCTACAAAACGTGTGGTAACCCCGCCGGCTTTAATTTGCGGAATATTAAGTAACTCTAGTAAAAAAGTACGGTTGGTTGTCCCGCCGTCAATCTTAACTTGCGTTTCGGCGATGGCACGCTCTAATCTCGCTAAGGCTTCCGCCCGTGTAGGGGCAGTAACGATAATTTTGGCCACCATACTATCAAAGTCACCGGGAATAACTGAACCTTCGGTGATACCACTATCGATACGCACATTAATCCCACCGGCCGGTCGCCAACGGCTAACTTTGCCCGGTGAAGGTCGAAAACCTTGTTCGGGGTCTTCGGCATTAAGACGTACCTCGATAACATGGCCGCGCGGTTGGTTGGGATAGCTTTCTATCGATTTACCCATTGCTACATCAAGCTGCCCGCGCACTAAATCTATGGCATAAAGCTGCTCAGTTATGGGGTGCTCTACCTGCAAACGAGCATTTACTTCCATAAAGTAAAACTCGTTACGCTCGGTATCGTATAAAAACTCGACCGTACCGGCATAGTGATAACCAGCTGCTTTTAATAATTTAATAGCTGCTTGTTGTATCTCTTCGAGAGTTTCTTCACTA
>WRBN01000057.1 GCA_009784515.1 Spirochaetaceae bacterium
CCATAACCGGCCAATAGTTCGTTAATATAAATAGAGGCCGATGGTATCCCCATACCGGTACCCTGCACCGATATTTTTTGCCCTTTATAATAACCGGTGTACCCTAACATATTACGTACGGTGTTATAACAAGTAGCATCGGTTAAAAAATTTTCGGCAATAAATTTAGCGCGCAAAGGGTCGCCGGGCAATAAAACACTTGGGGCTATATCGCCCAGTTTAGCTTGATTATGAGCTGTCATTTTTACTCTCCTTATAGATAATATCTTTAATAAATTTATGATAAATTAAGGCATACAAGCCGCCAACTAAAACAAAAAGGCAAATGGTTAACACGGCATAACTATGCTCTGGGGCACGTACAAAGATAGGCAAAGCCAGTAAAGCAAAAGTTGTAAGTAAAACCAGCAAAATGGTAACTTGCAGTACTAAGGCAATTAATAAAAATAATAAATTTTTAGCTTTCATCTCTTTTAATGATAGTAACAATTTAAAAACAATTATTACTTGTCCCTATTCCTTATTCTTATCTTTTTTAAAATCTTGTATAAAGCTAATCAGCAAAATAACTACACCAATAGTAACGGCGCTATCGGCGATATTAAAGGTAGGAAAACGCTGCCAGCTTAATATTCTTAAAAGAGGGATATTTTCTAAACCCGATAAACCAAAAAAACGAATATCGATAAAATCTACCACGCCGTCCGGCCTAAAAATACGGTCGATGATATTACCAATCCCGCCGCCAATAATAATAGCTAAAGCCCAGCGTTGCAAAGGGGTAAAACTTTCTTCGTTACTGGGTTTTAGCCGCAGCTTAGCTTTTACTTGGTTAAATTGAGCAGGTGTTAAAATAATGGTAGTAATTAAAATTACCAAAACAATTAAAGGAATAATACTAAAAGCAAAGGTTCTTACACCATCGGGTAAGTTGGCGCCTATCGAAAAAATAACGCCGGGATTACGCACGTGGATAATTTGAAAAAAACCATCAAAGGCGCTAAAATAAATGGTAAGCGGCCACCCCAGCGGAATATTAGCCACAATAAAGGCTTTAGTTAGCTGGTCTATAATAATAATTATAGCCGTTAAAATAAAAGGAAGCGCACGTTTAGCATTAACATTCATTTTTTTTAACACCCCGTTGGTAAATCTATTAAAGTTGTTTCTAAGTTAAAATGGTTCGTAAAATAATTTTTAAAAGCGATAAGACCGGGCATTTCGCTTTGGTAATGGCCGCCGGCCATTACACTAAAATTATTTTCGGCACAAAAGTGATAAAGGCTGTGTTTAACCTCACCGGTAATAATGGCCTCGTAACCCAGCCCGTAAACCTTTTGAAAGATAGTAGTAGCTCCGCCGACAATAACGGCTATCTTAGTTACCTCTTCTTTAAAAGGCCAAATAGTTACCCCTTCGCTGCCGTAAACTTTAGCGGCTAACTCCAGCACATTGGCCGGTTTTTCTAGCTTACCGCCAAAACCAATCCCGTCTATTACCTCTATATCGCTTAACCCGGCCCGGTTGGCCACCGTCATATTATTACCAAAAATAGGGTGAGCATCTAGCGGTAAGTGCATAGCGTATAAAGCTATATTATTTTCAATCAGTTTTTTAATATTATTGTAGTAACTGCCGCTAATAGCTTTACTCGGCTCGCCCCAAAATAAACCATGATGCACAAAAAGTAAATTAGCTTGCTGCTTAACAGCTAAATTGATGGCAGCCGCACTAACATCTAAGGCAAAGGCTACTTTGGTGATGTTGGCCTTTGTATCCCCCAGCTGGATACCGTTTAGGCTTGGGTCGTAACTAAATTTTTCTGCCTCAAAGAGGGTTTTTAACTCTTTATCAAGCTGCTGTAACTTCATTTATTTATCCTTAGAGCAGTTTTATTTTAAAACTACTGGATTGCTTCGCTAACGTTTGCAATAACAAAATAACTTATCTTAAATTTCTATAGTTAGGCCATCGTAGGCGGCGTAAAGGCCCGGCGGTAACTCGTTACTTAGTTTAGCATATTCTACATCGTGGGTAAAGTGGATAAAATAACTTTTATTAGCTTTAATTTTTTGGGCTATCACTATGGCTTCTTCAATGTTAAAGTGGGTGTTATGCGGGCGGTAACGCAAAGCGTTAAGCACCAAAGTATCAATATTACTAAGCAAAGCAAAACTTTCTGTGCTAATATAGCTGGCATCGGTAATAAAAGCCAGCCGGCTGTTCCCGTTAGTGATAAGATAACCCAAAATATCCAGCCCGCCATGCTTAACCGGAATAGGCGTTATGGTAAGCTCGTTAATGCGGATAGAGCCGGTTATCACGTTAAAAGTCATCGCCGGAATACCGCCGCCGGGTTGCTTGGGATTAAAAAAATAATCATAAGTTATTTTTAATTCTTCGATGGTAGCTTGGTTAGCATATAAAGGGATAGTTTTGCCCTGCATTAGCTGGTTAAAGCGGCGCATTTCGTTAAGGCCACTGCTGTGGTCGCAGTGGTTATGGCTTAACAGCACGGCATCAAAGTGAGTTATGTGGTGTTTTAGGGCTTGCTCGCGTAAATCGGGTGAGGCATCTAACAGTAAGCTGGTTTCGCCGCTTGTTAAATAAAGGCCGGTACGCAGCCGTTTATCTTTAGGATTAGCCGATAAACAAACCGGGCAGCTGCAACCAATAACCGGTATACCATCGCTGGTGCCGGTGCCTAAAAATTTAAGAGTTAGCTTACTCATAACTATGGCGCGGGTTTAAAAATTTACGGACTAACTTAGCCATACCGCTGCCTTCGCTGCGGTAATCAATTTTTTCTAACTTGCTCACAATATGCATAACACATTCGCTGGGCCGGCTTTTAGGTTCGGCTACTAAAAAAGGCACTTGCTTACGCACCGATTGGCTAACGACAGGGTCATCATAGATAAAACCTAAATAATCTAGCTTTAAATTTAAAAATTGGCTGGCAATAGCAATCACACGCTGCTGTACTTTTTTAGCCTCCGTTACACTTTGGGCACGGTTAATAATAAGTTTTAAGTTAAAATCTTGGCTTTCAATCTCGGTACTGATAATTTTAATTAACCCGTAAGCATCGGTAATAGCGGTAGGCTCGGGGGTGGTAACAATTAACACATCATCGGCGGCCTCGACAAAACTAAGCACGTTACCCGATACGCCGGCGGAAGTATCCACAATTAAAATATCGGCATAAGCCAGTTCTTGCAGCTGGGTAACAAAGTTTTGCCGTTCATCTTCATCAAGATTGGCAATTTTAGAAAAACCCGAAGCTCCCGGTACTATCTGAATACCGTAATTAGTTTCTATAATTACCTCACGCATAGTTTTTTGCTTACGCACCACGTGATAAAGGTTATATTTAGGGATAACCCCCATAATAACATTAATATTGGCAAGGCCTAAATCGGCATCCATGACAATAACTTTTTTGCCCAGTCTAGCGTAAGCTAAAGCCAAATTAACCGACACATTGGTTTTACCTACTCCACCCTTACCGGAGGCAATGGTTATAATACGTAATTTTTTATCGTTATGCTCGGGGGTGAGCGATTTCATCATTGCCCGTAGCTCTTCAGCCTGATCTGCCATTTATTTACTTACCTCAATTAGCTATCAACTCTTAACTATCCGTTATCAACTAAATATAGTCGTTTTCTTCATCTAGCTGTCTAATTATTTTATCGACAACTCGTTTATTAAAACCACTTAATTTACGCCAAATAGGCACAATACTCGCCGCTTCTATCTCGCTAATACCCACGTTTTGCCCGGTAGTTATATAAGCAATGGCCTCGCGTTTTTCTATTAACGGCGTAAGCACCGTACCAATACGTTTAGTTTCATCAAGCTTAGTTAAAATAATAGCTTTATAATTTAATACTTTAAACATACTTAAAATTTCGGCCACATCGCTTTCTTTAGTGCTGGCGCTTATGCACAGGTACACATCTTTTTGCAAGCCAAACTTAGTTAAAGCTTCGCTTAAATTAGCCAACGTTACCACCGCAAAAGGGCTGCTGCCGGAAGTATCTACAAAAACCACATCGGCCTCGCGGGTTTCGTCTATCGCTTTGTTTAAATCTTCAAAATCGTTTACCCAAATGGCCGAAGTATGTAATATTTTAGCATAAGTATTTAATTGCTCATTAGCCCCTATTTTAAAGTTATCCATATTAATAAACCTAATGGCCACTTTGCCGTCGCGGTTTACTTTGTGGTCGTCGGCATTAATGGCGGCCAACTTAACGATGGTAGTAGTTTTGCCTACTCCCGTTGGCCCCACCAAAATAAAGATACGCGGCTTAGCCCGTAGGGTGCTTTTATAAAAACTCATCTTACTGCGCAGTTCTTTTAACACCAGCTCTTCGACATAATCGCCGTCTTCGGCTTCGGTTAAAGATAAATCATTTTTAACGCTGTTAATTAACTCATCGGCAAATTTGTCCGAAAAATCGTTTTCTTGCCTTAAAACAGCTTTAATCCTGCCCAGCTCGCCGCTAAGCTCTTCTTTACGGGTTTTTTCGCGTTTATTACGTTTTTCGTCTTCGCTTAGTTTTTGCTGAATATCGGCCAGCTGTTTGGTTATTTCACCTAAAACTTCATCACGTTTTTCGTCTTTAACCAGCTCGGCAGCTTTAATAATATCGCTGGGCGAAGGAGTAACCACACTTTTCGTGGGCGGGTTAAGCCAAACATCTACCTCGAAGCTGCGCTTAGAGCCCAGCCCCAATACTCCCAGTTTTTCCACCGTGCGCGAGCTAATCACTTTAATATCGTTACCATATTGCAGTTTAGCTTTGGTAATGGCATCATCATAACTAATAGTAGAGATAACTTTTACAACATTAGTACTCAATTTAGTTTAATCTCACTTCCCCAAGCACCTCTAGCTGCACATCACTGGTTATCTCTAGGCTGGCCAATACCGTAAGCGATGGGTCGGCTTTAAGGGCGCTGGCTTTGACAAAAGGCCTAGCCTCTGCCGAAGCGCATAAAATAATAGGATAATAACCTTCGTTACGCACCGCTTGAACGGTATTTAACAGGGCATTTATCCACGCCCTATGTTGCTCTATACTCATAGTGCTTTTTAAGCTGCTGCCGCTGCTTACATAGTTGGCTTCCATAATCATAGCCTCTAGGCTTGGTTCTATGGTAATAACGCGTAAGATACGGTCGTCATCTACATATTGGTTAGTAATTTGCCTGCTTAAAGCAATACGCACCTTTTCACCTAAAAAGTTTACATCGGTACTTACAGCGGCATAATCGCTGATGGTTTCTAAAATTGTTACAATATCGCGGATAGATACCCGTTCACCCAGCAGCATTTGTAATATTTTTTGCAAGCTGGCCGTATTAAAGCCTTGTATACTATTAATGGCATCTACCACCGCCGGATACTTTTTACGCAGCTCGTCTAAAATATTTTGCGTTTCTTGGCGGCCCAGCAAGCTGGCGGCATTACTTTGAATAACCTCTGTTAAATGGGTAGCCAAAATGCTGGGGCTATCTACCACTGTGTAACCGTAACGTTCGGCTTTATCGCGGTATTCATCGGTTATCCATAAGGCATCAATGCCAAAAGCCGGGTCTTTGGTAGGGTCGCCGGGTACCACATCAATCACCCCGCCGGTATTCATAGCTAAATATTGGTCCAGTCTAAGCTTACCTCTGCCAACCTCACTGCCTTTTATTTTAATACGATACTCATGGCTCTCCAGCCGCATATTATCGGTAATACGTATCGGGCTGGCCACAAGGCCTAAATCCATCGCCGCCTCGCGCCGGATACGCGTGATACGCTCCAGCAGTTCGGCGCCTTGTTCTTTATCTACCAGCGGGATTAAACTATACCCAAGCTCGAGGCTTAAAGTATCCAAAGGTACTACAGGGGCCATCTCGGGATTACGTTCTTCCAGCTCGCCGCGCGCTACATCGTTTTCGTGCTCTTTGCCGGCACGCCATTCACGGCGGCTTAAAATATAAGCTATATATAAAGACAACCCAGCCAATAACAACATAACGATGGTAGGAAAGCCCGGAATAAAAGCCATTAACAATAAAAAGAAACCGGCAATTAAGTAAATACGCGCTTGGGTAGAAAACTGCTTGGTAGCTTCTTCGTCAAAGCTGGCTTCGCTGGTGCTGCGGGTTACGAGCAGGCCGGTGGCCACACTAATAAACAACATAGGCAGCTGCGTTACCAGCCCATCACCCACCGTTAAACGGGTGTAAATACCAAAGGCATTGGCCAGCGCCTCACCCCTAATACCGGCGCCAATAATCAGGCCGCCAATAATATTAACAATAGTAGTTAAGATACTGGCCTTAACACTGCCCGAAATAAATTTGCCGGCACCGTCCATTGCACTGTAAAAGTCCATACTCTTTTGCAGGTCTTTTTTCTTTTGGTTCATCTCGGCTTCGCTGATAGCGCCCTGATTAAACTCGTTATCAATGGCCATCTGCTTCATTTGCATACTATCTAAGGCAAAACGGGCCGCCACTTCGGTTACCCTAGTGGCGCCTTTGGTAATAACCATTACCTGCACCACAATAATAATAATAAAAATGATAAGGCCAATCACCAGCCCCTCTGTGCCGCGGCTGCCGATAACAAAGTTACCAAAAGCAATAATAAGCTGGCCGTCAAAAGCCGGGCCGCGCTCCAGTATCATTTTGGTACTGGCCACACTTAAAGCCAAATTAAAAACGGTGCTAACCAGCAAAACCGTTGGAAAGACGGAAAATTCTACCGGACTTTTAACCGACAAAGCGATGAGCAAAGTTAAAAGCGACATCATTAACCCAAGCGTCATGAGTAAATCCAGCATAAAGCCGGGCAGCGGCACAAGCAATAATAAGATAGTACCTACGGCCAAAATGGCCATAGCAAAGTAGCTGGGCGTTTTGCCAAAGGCAAGGCGGATAATTTCGCGCGGGTTAGTTTGTAATGTGGCCATATATATTGATGAATACCCTGTGTGTACTATACAGCAAAGTTAAATAAATTTAAAGTGTCTGCTAGCGGTTTTTTAAAAAAGTATTATCCTTATTTTCGGCAGATTGGGGAAGATGGTTGAATACCGGCTAATACAAGCAATAAACCCGCGAATTAAGCGGGTTAATAATTAGAATATTAAAGTTAGTAAATATTATCTATCAACAAAATCTATCACTAATTTTTTATTAAAGGCTTTAGCAAGTTTTTTTAAAGTTGATACAGTGGGATTAGCCGTACCCCTCTCTAAACGGCTAATATTACTTTGCTTTAAGCCTGTAAGCTCGGCAAGTTTCGCTTGAGTAATGTTTTGCTTAAGCCTAGCTTCAATTAAATTACGAATAATTTTATCTTCGGCCTCTAAAGCATCGTAAGCTTCTTTTACTTCAGGGTCTGCTAAAAGTCTAGCTTTTAACTCTTGTAAACTCATAATATTGTAATACTCCTTAATGTCAATAAAATGACAGCATTGTATTAAAAAGAATGCATTCTTGATAAAGCTACATTCTTCTCTTTATTTGGAGTTTTTATTGTTTTTTTAATAAACCCATGTAGAAAATGTATTTCATTATTTTTAATAACATAAAATAATCTTACATTATCTATTTTAAGTTCCCATAACTTACCTTTAATTTGCCTTGTATTTAATAATTTAGCTACCTCATTGATATTAGCTGCACAATCTTCCAGTCTTTCAAGCGATCTCACTACTTTACTTTGTAAACTCTTTTCCAATGTATCTATAAAATCCTCAACAGGACTTTCTCCACTTTCTTTCTTATAAAACTCAGTAATCATAAATATTATCTCCGCTTTTAATAAATTTTTGAATACCATCATTAAATTCACTCAATCCTGAGTTTTCTAACGATAAAATCTCTATTCTAAAGATAAATTTTTTACATATATTCTATCCCATTATTCCTCTCCTTGTATACAATATATGATATATTACTTCTCAAAAAAAGTCAAGCTCAGTTTTCATTTTTTAACAAAAAAATAAGCCCCTATTAAAGAGACTTATCATAAATTTTTATTAAAAAATATTTTACCTACCTAGTCTCAATCCTCTCAAACCCCAGATACGGCACCAGTGCCTTCGGCATAGTTATAGTGCCATCGGCCTGTTGGTAAAGTTCCATAATGGCCACCAAAGCCCGGCTAATAGCAATAGCCGTACCATTTAAAGTATGCACAAATTTATTTTTACCATCGCTATCTTTATAGCGGATATTTAAACGCCGCGCCTGAAAATCGGTGCAGTTGCTGGTACTGGTTATTTCACCCCAATCGCCGTTCTCGCCGCGTCCCGGCAGCCAAGCCTCTAAGTCGTATTTGCGGTAAGCCGGCGCACCCAGAGCACCTACCGGCGTATCCACCACACGGTAAGGAATGCTCAAGCTGGTAAAAATATCTTCTTCTATGGCAAGTATTTTCTCGTGCATGGCCGGGCTGTCTTCGGGCTTACAAAAAATAAACATCTCTATCTTAGTAAATTGGTGCACACGGTACAGCCCCTTGCTAAACTGCCCGCTGCTGCCGGCCTCGCGCCTAAAACAATGTGATAAGCCGCCCAGCAAAAGCGGCCCGTTACTTAAATCGATAATTTCATCTTTATAATAGCCGCCCAAAGTAATTTCGGCGGTACCTACAAGACAAGTGCCGGTACCCTCTAAGTTGTAAATATTGCTCTCCGGGCCGCGCGGGTTAAAGCCAATCCCCACCAAAATTTCTTCGCGGGCAATATCGGGGGTTTGATACAGCTCGAAGCCGGCGGCGCTAATTTTATCCAGCGCATAGCGGGTTAAGGCATTTTCCAATAAGACGGCCTCGTTTTTTAAAAAATAAAATTTTGGGCCGGTTACCTTTGCACCGGCTTCAAAATTAACTAAATTTAATTTTTCGCCTAGTTCTACATGGTCAAGCGGTTTAAAATCAAAATTGGGCAGCTCACCTACTGTCTTAAGTTGAATGGCATCTTCATCTTCTTTACCTAGCGGCGCAGCAGGGTGGGCATAGTTAGGCAGCTTATCGGCCTCGATAGCCAACCGGGCAGAAACTTCTTCCAGTTCGGTTTCATAACGGAGCACTTGGTCTTTAAGATTTTTACTTTCCTCAATCAACTTACTACGCTCACCCTCATCGGCAGCGCTCTTCATCTGCGCCACATTAGCATTACGCTGGGCCCGTAGCTGCTCCAGCTGGGTGATAAGCTTATTTTTTTGAGTATAAAGCTGCAATACTAAATCGACATCTACCTCGATAAAACGATTTTTAACGTTGGTTTTAACTTCGTCTAGCCTTTGGGCTAATAATTTTAAATCTATCATAATCACTTAGTTTAGGATAGTTTACTTTAAAATGCAAGCCCTTTAGAGGTTTTTTTGTTTAAGATAATCTAAACTATAGTTTAAAGCCTGTAAAATGGCATTGCCGCCCTCTTTGGCAAAGCCGGCAGCCAGCGGGTTAAGTGTATTTATTATCTGTAAATCATCATCGGTATAATGCTCAAAGTTATAGTGCCATTTGGTAGCCAAATTTTCAAGCCTCACCTTATAGTTATGTAAAAATTCAGCAGCATTGATATTACTATTATACCAAACTTGCTTAGAAAGCCCCTCATTTTTTAGCAATTTAAATTGCTCTTGATATGATTTAAATAATTTTGACTGATACAAATAATCATCGCCGTTTACTATTTTTTTAATATCTTTATCTTGCCATAATAAATCCCAATTTTGCCGGTACACCGTCTTAAGACGATTAGCCTCACTGTAAAAATTTATACAAAAACAAGAGTTTTTAGCATAAATTTGACCATTAGGATAAGCAAAATCCAGTCCTACGCTCATAACTTGTTCCGCTCCTAAAGCATAGGCCAAAGCTAAGGCCGTGTACCCAATGTTGTCGCCCATAGTATCTAAGGTGGAAAGGCCGCTCAACCGGCTTAACGGGTGGTTGCCGGCAAAAAAAGTAGTTTTAAAGCCGCGCATCACGGCAGGTGCGCTAACTAAATCGGCTAAAACTTTAAAGTTATAATTGCTATAACCTACAAAACAGCCGGCAACATTACTTTGTGGATTAGTAGTTAAAACTATATCTGGTATAATATTATAAGCCATCAAAGTAGTTAAAGCCGTATCGCAGGCTATTAACAAGCCGCCTTTTTCCTTAACTTCTTTAAGTTTAAGTATCCCGCCATTTAATGAGGGGCCGGCCCCGATAATGGCCACCAACGGCCATTTCTCTATTATTAAAGGTTCATTTTTAAAATTAATTAAATTATGAACAATATTTTTAAACCATAGCTTACCAAAATAACCTTGCGCCGCAATATCTTCTTTAAGTTCTTTTATATATTTAGCTAAAAGTATATTAAAATTTATATAAAAGTTTTTATTATACTCAATAATATTACTTAAACTAAACACCAGCATAGTACCATCACGCAACGGCTGATAAAACTGCTTAAGTTTAGCTATAGCTAAGGCGCTGTCTTCTTCATAGATAAAATGTAATTTAGGATTTACCAAAAGTTTAGTTAAATTTACTTGGCTAAAAACAGCTTTTTGCAAAGCAAAAGCGTTATCCAACACAATAATTTTGCGAATAGCTGCGGCCTCTAAAAAAGGCTCAATTTGGTAACCCGCTCCAAACCCTAAAAAAAGCACCGTGCCGTTATTATTATGCAATGCATGTTTGAGGGCTTGCTCCCCTTCTTTTTGCGGGCTATCGGCGCTGTACCACAAATTTTGCCCAAAGGCCGGAATAACCTCGCCCTGACTGCCTTTAACAAAATTGATGGCGGTAAATTCTTCGGCCGTTATTATCTTATCGGCCAAATTAGGATGATACTCTTTAAGCAGGCGATAATTTTCGGTCATCGCCTTATTATACCGTATTTTGGCTCCAATGCCAAATAGTTTTGGCTAAATTTCCTTTAAAAGATTTATTTTCCTTAAAGTTAGGCAACCAATCACCCAGCACTAAATCTTGAAAAAATCCTTCGTTAATATCATATTTTTGCAATAATTTAATTAACTTTTGTTCTTCATTTTTATTTAAACACCTATTCGGAATAAGCCTGCCCTCGCCGGGTATCACCACCGGCGTATATTGGGTTAGCAAAGACAGTAAAATTTTATCTTTAAAATATTTAGCAAAGTAAGCTATTACCTCTTCGGTTTCCTCCAATTTAGCGGGTAAAGCTAAATGGCGCAAAATTACCCCTTGCTTAAGCAGGCCGTTTTCATAAATTAATGGAAAGTTAGCGGCTAAATAATGCAAACTCTCTAAAGCTTTAGCCACATAATCATCTTTATACAAAGTCTTTGCCGTTAAAGTATTTAAAGTTTTTAAATCTGGTAAATAAATTTTAACTTCATCGGCCAAAAGTTTAAGGCTGCTCACTTCCTCGTAGCCGCCGCTATTCCACACAATAGGCAAAATTAAGCCTTGCCCACGTGCCTCTTTAATGGCTGTGATAATAGAAGGAAGATACGGAGTAGCCGATACCAAATTGATATTATCGGCCTCAAGTTGTTGCATAGTAAGCATTAAATCAACTAATTGATTAACATCAATCTTTTTACCCATACCAAAATGCGAAATTTGATAGTTTTGGCAAAAAGGGCAATTAAGTTGGCAATTAGCAAAAAAGAAAGCTCCGCTGCCGCCGGTGGGGGTTAATGGCGGTTCTTCGCCAAAATGCAGCGCCGCCGTCGCCAGCACCATCTCGTCGGTGGCGCCGCACAAGCCGGCAGTTACATTACGGTTTACCCCGCAGCGGTGCGGGCAAAGCCGGCAACTCCTATATAAATTTGTCATAAAAACTTAACCAATAAAGATTTTAAAAGCAAAGCTAAAAAATAGCAGCCGGCACACAATAAAACGATGGCCGCCCCGGTAGCTATCCCTAAATAATAACTTAACCACAGGCCGTTTAAAGCGCAAAATAAAGCGATAATTATAGCTAAACTATGAAATTGCCGTAAATTACGGCTTAAAAGTTTAGCGGTAGCCGCCGGCAAAATTAAAAAAGAATTAATTAATAATAATCCTATCCAATTAATAGAGATAGCCACTAACACCGCTAAAATTACCGTAAAAACTAACTCTACCGCCGTATTAGCGGTGGCCTTGCTGTAGGCTAAGCCCTTATCTATAATTATTAAAAAAGCTTTATTAAATAAAGTTAGCCAAATTATCCCTACTATCAAAAAGGTAATAAAAAGATAGCCGATTTGGCCGGGTGAAATACTTAAAATATCGCCGGTTAGTACATGGCTATAACGCGCTACTCCGCCGTGCAGCGATAAAATGGCAATCCCTAAAGCCGCCGCCGTGCTGGAGAAAACGCCGATAACGGTATCGCTGCTGCTACGGCTGCGCTTTTTTAAAAGGGTAATGGCCACGCCAAAAATAACGGCAAAAAACACTGCCGCCAATACCACATCGGTTAAAAGCCCGCTGACTAAGCCAATGGCAATGC
>WRBN01000058.1 GCA_009784515.1 Spirochaetaceae bacterium
CATTCGGTATTACCCGCAATTTCTTGCGGCTATCCCCATCTAAGCGGTAGATCACCCACGCGTTACTCACCCGTTCGCCACTCTCACCAAAGCAAGCTTTGGCTGCCGTTCGACTTGCATGCTTAAAACGCGTCGCTAGCGTTCGTTCTGAGCCAGGATCAAACTCTCCATGATTTATTTTATCTGTATTACTACAGACTTTTTCTCATAAAAGTTTGACAAAGTTTAATTAACGTATAATTAAATTTATCCAGCCCTTACTATTGACTATTGCTATAGCAAGAACTTATTACATAAGCCCTCGCACAAACGTATCTCTCTTTCCTTCCCTTATGACAGCCCACTAGCATCAGCAGCCGGCCGCCTTTCTCTTAAACTGTTACTCAGCTTTCCCTTTGTAACAACGCCGCCCTCAATCGCTCTCAGGCAACGAAAAGTACTTTAACATATCCTCAACCTTTTGTCAACCCCTTTCCAAAGTTTTTTAAGATTTTTTTGAATTTTTTGACCGAAAACGTACAAATGCTTTAATCAACCCAATTTATTAATGCGTGGTGCCGCCCACCGCCGTAATAGCCTCTTCATTAATAATACAGGCGCTAATGGCGGCTTCCAGCCCAACAGCTATTTGCTCTAAAGATAATGAAGGCATATTCATTTTATCTACCACCTGCTCGGTAATATAAGGCACATGGATAAAACCGCCGCGCATGCCCTTAAACTCGGGCATGGTAGCTAATTTATGCAGCAGACCGTACATTAAATGGTTGCACACAAAAGTACCCGCACTATTGGATACCGCCGCAGGCAGGCCAACCTCTTTAATGGCCTGCACCATAACTTTAATAGGCACGGTAGCAAAGTAAGCCGCCGCGCCGGTGGCCATAATAGGTTGGCTAATGGGTTGGTTGCCCGCGTTATCGGCAATGCCGGCGTCATCAAGGTTAATGGCCACGCGCTCTGGGGTAATGGCAAAACGGCCGCCTGCCTGCCCCACGCACAGCACCACTGCGGGCCTATGCAGCCGCATGGCCTCTTCCAGCAGGTTGACGGATTGCCCAAACACCACCGGCAGCTCCAGCTTAATAAGTTGATAACTTTCGGTTTTATCTTTTAATAACTTAACGGCCTCGTACGAGGGGTTGATGGCCTCGCCGCCAAAGGGGGTAAAGCCCGTAACTAAAACTTTTTGAAGGGTGCTTTCTTTTTTGGCGGCAGAGGCAGGCTTTTGAAAGGCTTGCGCAATTTTGCTGAATATGTTCATGGCTTTATTATACACCAAGAGCAAAAGTTGAACAAGTTTTATTTTACCCCTTCACTAAAAAACAGCTCCAAATAAAACAAAAAATTTAGCACAATTTTGTTTTATAAGTACTTGCCAGCATTTTTCACTAATGCTATAACGCTTATACTACAAATTTATTAAGGAGAAGTGATGAAAAGCAATCACAAAAATTTTAGTAAATGGGCGCTAGCTCTTGTATTGCGAGCGCTAGCGCGGCAGCCCGGCAATACCTATAGCTGGATAGTTAATTACTTGTTTTATATAACAATACTATTTGATGGCCACAGGTTAGCTTTCCTTACTAAAAAAGGTAATTTCCTGCTTAATGGCCTTTTCGAGGGCAAGCAACACCTGCGGTGCATCTTCTTTGGCTATTCTTAGCAAAATTTTTTCTTTAATGCCATCGTATTCATGGCTAATTACATTACGTAAATCGGTTATTTTACGCCAAACAATTTCAGGATATTTCTCTTGTATCTCAGCCCGCACTCGGTTAGCCGCCTCGCCAGCTATCTCAAAGGCGCGTTCCATGCTGCGCTGCTCTAATCTAAGCTGCCTCACATCTACCTCTTCACCTTGTTGCTGCTTATTACTCAGCATTTCGTATTGACTAGCGTAGTCGATAGCCTCATTAAGGCTCCATACCATATCCTTCATGTATTGGATATGGCGTTTATGTTTTTCTCTCATACGTAAATGGTATCCTCCAGTATTTCTTCCTTAAATTCTAGCCGTAAATTATCTTCAAGGTGTGAATCGGTTTTAATGCCAAAAAGGGCCTGAAACTCGTAGTTAATATCAATTAACTCAAGGCCAATATGGTCGGTGCTTTCGCAAAAATAAATAATATCAATATCACTCTCTGCCGTCTGTTCGCCGCGCGCATAGCTACCAAACACACCAATTTTATTGATAAGATATTTGCGTTTAAGCTCGGGCGCAGCGGCACGCAAGGTGGCCAAAATTTCTTCTAGGGTAAGCATACCCTCATTATACACCAAAAAGCACCAAAATTAAAGTCAAAATCACCGAAATTGCTTAAAAAACATGCGCAAATCTCCCTAAAGTTGTGCAACCAAATCGCAAAAAATTTCATTTAAACAAAATTTTTACGCACTCTTTACAGGCCGCGCAAAATGCTCTATAATGATAAGATGTCTAAACAAACCTATATCCGCAATTTTTGTATCATTGCCCATATCGATCACGGTAAAAGCACTCTTGCCGACCGCTTCATTCAAAAAACCGGCGTGGTTGACGAGCGCAACTTTACCCATAATCAATTACTCGATAACATGGATATTGAGCGCGAGCGCGGTATTACCATCAAGAGCCAAGCGGTGTGCATGAATTATACCGGTAAAGATGGGAATAATTACATTTTAAATTTGGTTGACACGCCGGGCCATGTTGATTTTAGTTACGAGGTAAGCCGCGCCATCAGCAGCTGCGAGGGCGCACTATTATTGGTTGACGCCACACAGGGCGTGGAAGCGCAGACGCTATCTAACCTCTTTTTGGCGATGGAGCACAATTTAACCATTATTCCTGTTATTAATGAGATGGACCTGCCCAGCGCCGACCTGCTGGAGGCCAAACGCCAAATAGAAGATGAATTGGGCTTAGACAGCGACCTTGCCGTACCGATTAGCGCCAAAACCGGTTTAGGGGTTGACGACCTTTTAGAGGCCATTATTCAGCAAATTCCACCACCAGCCGAAACTACCGATAAACCTTTACAAGCTAATATCTTTGATAGCCACTACGACCCTTACCGCGGGGTTATCATTCACATTCGGCTGTTTGGCGGTAAGATAGAGGTAGGCCAAACTATTCGGTTTATGAACGCCGCCGCCGAGTACAAGGTGGAAGAAGTTGGTCGTTTTAAGATTAAGCTGGAGCCTTGCCCCAGTCTTGAGGCCGGTGAGGTAGGTTATATCATTGCCGGTATTAAAAGCATTAGCGATGTGCGCGTAGGCGACACCGTTACCGATGCTAAAAATCCGTGCGCTCAGCCTCTTGATGGCTTTAAGCTGGTCAAACCCGTTGTTTTTTCTTCTATCTATCCGGTAGATACTAATCAACTCGAAGAATTAACCGATGCGATGGAGCGTTTAAAATTAAACGACGCTTCCTTAATTTACGAAAAGGATAGCAGCGCAGCCTTAGGTATGGGCTTTCGCTGCGGCTTTTTGGGCCTTCTTCACCTTGAAGTTACGCAGGAACGTATTGAGCGCGAAAGCGGCCTCAACGTTCTCCTCACCAGCCCCAGTGTGCAGTACCGCATTACCGACAAAAAAAACCAAGCGGTACTCATCGATAACCCTGCCCATTTCCCCGATCCGGGCAGCATTGCTAAAGCCGAAGAGCCTATCATTAAGGCACAAATTATTACCCCTACCGAATATATCGGGCCTATCCTCACCCTGTGTATGAACAAACGCGGTGTGCAAGATAATATGACTTACCTCGATAAAAAACGGGTAGAGCTGTGGTTTACTATGCCGCTGGCTGAAATTTTATTCGATTTTTACGATAAATTAAAGAGTATTAGCCGCGGCTATGCCAGCTTCGATTACGAAGAAGCCGGTTTTGCCGAGACCAATCTTGTTAAACTTGATATGCTTATTAATGGTGATATTGTAGACGCTTTAAGCCAGCTGGTACACCGTGATAGTGCGCAGGAGCGGGCGCGCGGTGTAGCCGAACGCCTTAAGGGGGAGATACCGCGCCAACAATTTAAAATTGCCATTCAAGGGGCCATTGGCGGCACCGTCATTGCCCGCGAAACCATTAGCGCCCTGCGTAAAGATGTTACCGCTAAGTGTTACGGCGGTGATATTACCCGTAAAAAGAAACTGCTGGAAAAGCAGAAGGAAGGTAAAAAACGTATGAAGATGATTGGTAATGTGGAATTACCGCAAAGTGCATTCTTGGCGGTGTTAAAAAGTGATGTAAAATAGGTGAAAAGTAAAAACTGAAAGGTGAAAGTTAAAAATTTTCTCCTTTCAGTTTTCACTTATTAAGGCTCTCGCTAAACCTAATGACCTTTAACCCTAACTCATCAGCCATTGCATAAGCCTCTGTAAAGTAACGGTTTAAATCTTTAGGCTGGTGGCTATCACTATTAATAATAACGCCGGCGCCTTCTTCGGCCGCAATGCGCCACAAGTTTTTAGCCGCTTCGTTATCGTAAAGGCCGTATCCCACATGGGCCGTGTTAAGCTCCAGCGGGATAGCCGCGCTAACGGCAGCCATTACAAAAATGCGCCACAGCTCGTAGTAGTTCTCTAACCTGTCTATAATAAGATTGTTGATAGCAAAACGATCGGGGTGGCCGATAAAGCTAAAACGTTTAGTAAGAACAGCCTCTGTTAGCAATATTAAATAATTAAAAACAGCCCCATCGTCGGGCAAGTCGTTTACCTCGTAACCTTCATTATAAAATAAAAAATGAATAACCCCAATGCAATAATCTAAGCGCTCTTTAAGTTCATCGTAATAGCCGTACAGTTTAGGGTTAATATCCATCTCGAGGCCGGTATAAATAGCTACTTGGCCATTTTCTTTAGCCTTATTTACCTCGTTAAGATAATCATTAAGCAAAGTAAAAGGCGGCCGGGCGCCGTTATAAAAACCTTCATAATCGTTATAACTTTCGGGATAAGGCACATGCTCGCTAAAACCAATGGCGGTAAAACCAAGCTGTTTAGCTTGCTTGATATAATCGGCTGCTTCACCAACGGCATGGCCGCAATAATGTAAATGAGTATGAAAATTTTCTTTTATCATAATTTTATTATTTATCCCTTAAAGCTGTAACTCCTTAAGGCAAAAACGATCGCTCCGGTGCAAAGGCGCTTTCTTGCCGATTTACCCCACTACTATAAGCTGTAATGGTAAAGTAATATAGCTGGCCCGGTGTAAGCCCTTCTAAAAAGAATCGGGTAGTATTACCCACATCGATGGGCGAAGAATCAAAAGCCGCTTCGCCAAAGTAATCGCCGGGCGCCGTACCAAAATAAATTTTATAACCGGCCACATCACCCACCAATAAAGGCTGCCAAGTAATGAATACACCGTTATCTTGCCGGGTAAAACTTACGGCTCCGGGACGTGGCGGCGGCGGGATAACCTCACGCAGCACAATAAAATCGTGCAAGATGGGCGAGCTGGCGGCGGCGTTACCGGCAAAAAAATCTACTCTAAATTGTACATAACGCTCACTTTGTAAACGATAGTTAATAGCAGGGTTATATTGTTGCCACGCAAGGCTGTCATCAAAACCGACCCTAAAATCATCAAAACGTACAAAAACCCTAAATTGCGAGGCATTGGGCGTATCGCCTATAATATTTATGCCTTGCAAAAGCATACCATCTAAATCGATAATATCTGTTAATAGTGAGCCTTGCCCACTAAAGCGGCTAAAATTAAGATTGCCTACATAATGCGGGTAAATGACAAAGTTATCGAGATAACCGGCGAAACCACCCACCGCTATGCGGCGGTTAGCCGCACGGTGCCACGATAATTCGTAACGCTGGGCGCTTTCGCGGCCGGCGCTATTGGCATAGGCCACATTAACCACAGCCCCATTGTCTAACAACTCTATCATCGCTAAGCTATCGGTATAACGCAACGTATGCCGCCGCCAACTATTAACCATTAATGGGCTGCCGGCCACCTCAAAGGTTAAAGGCTGGCCGTAAACCGAAAGAAAAAGATTTTCAAAACGCCACACCAGCCGGCCCTCGCTGATAAAAGCGGTAGCTTGCTGTTCTAGGGTACGGCCATTTAAAATAATATCGGCACGGTAAGTAAAAAGCTCTTCATTTTCGGCCAGCCGCATCGGGTAAAACCAAAAATCGATGACAAAATCACCGCTCTGCTGAGTAAAGAGCGAGCCGGCCAACGGCTCTAAAACTAAAGCATTATTGCCATGAAAAGCCGCCGCAAAAGAACCCACCCGGCTAAGGTTATTGCTGCGTTTGGCCGGATTAGCCAGTAAACGGTAAGGAAAGTTTTGCCACTCATTATCTTCCTCAAAGGTTAAAGCAAGGTTAGCGCTGTAGCTAAGCGGGCTGCTTAAAGAAAGGCGGCGGCTGTTATCGGCTAGTGTTCTAAAAGTTAAATTATGTAAAGTTACATTATCCCAAGCCATACCGTTTTGGCTTACCGAATAATTATCGGCCAATAAAGGATTAGCTATGCTTAACGCTAAAGACAAAGCAACCAGCAAAACAAATTTCATAGAGTAATTATCGGTTAGTTACCGGCAAAAATTAAGGGCAAACCTCCAACTAAGTAGCGCTATCTATAGTGGATTGACTATACTTATACGGTCTGCCTACTTGGTGAGGTAAACATTTTAAAAAGCAATCCATCGCTACTAAGGCCAAGTTCGGCCATAACTTCTTTAGCTACTGTTTGTGATTGTACCAAAGCTTTAAAAATTTCAAATAAAAAATTAAGGTTATTTTCTTGTATAGCTCCTTCAATAAAAGCCAAATATTCTTCTTTTGTGCTAATTAATTCAGCCAAATCATAGTCGCTTATTTCAAAATCGTCTTCAGTTAAATTAAGCTCTTCAAGCATTTTTTCTCGTATCATTAGGTTAATCCTCATTCTTAGCCAATTCTTTAGCCCTTTCAATGTCATGTGGTTGCGAAGTTTTGTTGCCGCCCAACAATAAAATAATAATTTTATTACCTTTTTGTTGATAGTAAACTCTGTAAGCTGGGCCGTAATGAATACGTAGTTCGTAAACACTTCCGTCTATATGCTTTGTATCACACTGTTTACCACACCGCAGGTTGTTAATATGGGAAGCTATAAGCCGTTTACCTACTATATCATTAAGCTTTTTAAACCATTTCACATAAGCTTTGGTGTATTTTAGCTCATTCACCATTACAGTATAGCCTAAAAAATGCATTTTGCCTAGAGTTTTACTGGTGTAAATTGGGGCTTTGATAAGGCTGATAATAAAAATAAGGGGACTTACCCCCTTATTTTTAAATTTTCACCTTTCAATTACAAGGCCTACCGGCCGGTTAGTAATGGCGGCCGGTCTTAAAGTGCTACCTCTTATATAGATAGTTGTTAAGTTTGAGTTACCGCTTACATTAAGGTTTTGCAGCCTTGTATGGCGTATATCTAGGCTGGTAAGTTGGTTATCTTCTACCCTAAGATTTACCAAACGGTTATTGCTGCCCGTGTTTAAAATTAAGTTGGTAAGCCGGTTCCCATCTACATGTAAAATAGCCAAAGCCGTATTATTTTGTACATTTAAAGTAGTTAGCTGATTATCACCTGCCAAGAGGCGGCCCAATGCCCCATTATTACTTACATTTAAAGCGGTAAGCCTATTACCCGTTACATCAAGAGATTGCAACCGAGTGTTATTACTTACATTTAAGCTGATTAGCCGGTTATTATCCACCCTAAGCCAAGTTAAAGCCGTATTGTTACTTACATCTAAGCCGGTAAGCAAATTATTTTGCAGCCAAAGATGAGTGAGAGCGGTATTATGGCTTATATCTAAACTCGTTATTTGGCTGTTGTAGGCGGTGCGCCCCGTATTATACAAACTAAGCCAAGTTAAAACCCTATTATTACTTACATCTAAAGTAGTTAAACTGCTGTCAACTACCTGAATATATTCTAAGGCCGCCGCCCCGCTTACATTTAAACTGGTAAGCAAATTACCGCCGGTATAAAGATGAGTTAAAGCGGTATTTTGGCTTACATCTAACGCTGTAAGCTGGTTATCGTGTATCATTAACTGAGTTACCCCAGTTAAATACTCGATACCGCCGGCATTGCGGATACCTTTGCCGGATACATTAAAAACAGGCTGACCTTCCCTTAGCTCTATAAACATAGAGCCCTCCCGGCGCATATGGCCGTCAAAAGAAGCTAAAAAAGCCTCCCAACGATTGAGCCTGCTCCCTTGAATACTGGCCAAACTGTTAAGCAAAGCTTCGCCGGTTAAGTTGGCTTGCCGGCGGCCTAAACTTTTAGCTACTTCACGGCGTAAAGCTCTATCGGGGAAAAGGCCGCTCAAGGTAACACTGCCGCTCTCGGCCGGGCCGCTAGCATAACTATAAACTGCAGCGCTCAAAACTAAAGCTGCTATCAACCACAATTTAATATATTTAGCCATAAGTTATCCTCTCATTTTTTAACTTTGTTTGGTTTTTAATTATACCAAATTCGGTATATTATCTTTTTTATTCTTATAGTATACCTTGTTACCGCCAAAATTACCACCGATAAAGTTACCGGCAGCCTTAACTTTAATTTAAAAACTGCCGAAATAGCTAATAAGTAGTAAAGGAGATTTTAATTTAGTGAACCGTGTATCTTCTAATATGGAGCATAGTAACTTTCTCCACTTTAACCGCCATAACGAATTAGCACGTAACCGCGTGCAAGACCAAATGTCTACCCAATACCGTATTAATCGGCTGCGCGAAGACCCGGCAGCGGCGGCTCAATCGATGCGTTTTCAAAGTAAAGCTACTCGTCTAGAGCGTTACAGCCATAATATAGATAACACCATCAACTACTTTTCGGTGGTAGAGGGGAATATGGCCCAAGCTACCGAAATACTACAGCGTATCCGCGAGCTTACCGTACAGGGGGCCAACGGCACTTATACCCAAGAAGAAACCCGCTATATGGCGATGGAGGTAAACCAGCTGCTCGAAGAGCTGCTGATGGTAGGCAACAGCCGCGATGGAAACGGCCTTGCCCTTTTTGCCGGTACGCATACTAACGGCGAAGCCTTTAGGGGCGTGCGCACCAACGTAGCCGGCAGCCCTATCCCGCTGCTCTCCAACGTAGAATATTTAGGCAACAGCGACAGCCGTTTAATGCAATACGGCGATGGTTTTACCATCGAAACCCAATTTAGCGGCAACCGTGTTTTTTGGGCCGAAAACCAAAGACTGATGGGGGCTAACAGTGTTGCCGGTTTTGTGGTGCAGCAAGACAGCTCTATCATTATTAACGGCCAAGAAGTTAATCTTAATGCCGGCGATTCTATCCATACGGTGATAAACCGCATCAATAACTCCGAAACGGCTGTTAGAGCCTCGCTCGACCCGGTTTTTAACCGTTTAGTGCTTACCACGACTGAACCTCACCAGCTATCGTTAAGTGATGGTGTCGGCAGCGTTTTTAACGATTTAGGCATAATCGATGGCCCTAACAACTTTGCCGATGGCGTTATTAGCTACGGCGGCAGTATGTTTGATATGATTATTGCCGCCCGCGATGCTATGCTTAACGGCGACCAAGAGGCTTTAAGCGGCCGTATCTTAGGCGGGCTCGATTTAGCCTTTACTAACCTTAACAATGTACGGGCCGATTTAGGCAGCCGCGAAAACCGCCTAGCTATGGCAAACAACCGGCTTGGCCACGAAACTTTAAGTTACATTAGGTGGGATAACAGCCTGCGCGGCCTTAACTTTGCCGAAGCCGCTACCGAACTTAGCCACATTAATACCGTATTACAGGCCACTTATAGTATGGCCAGCAATATTTTACAACCAACTTTAATGGATTTTTTAAGATAAAATGAAAATTAACAGCAAAGCTTACGGCCCTATCGAGGTAAACAAAGAGTGTATTTTTAACTTTTCGCAAGGGATACCGCCCTTTTATAATTTAAAAAAATGGGCTTTGTTCGAGGCTAAACAAAAACCTTTTTATATTTTACAAAGCCTAGATGATGAACAAATTGCCTTTTTTTTACTTTCCCCTTTATTGTTTGAAGAAAACTATAAAGTAGAGGCTGCTTTAAGCGACCTTACCCGCTTAAAAATTAACGACATTAACCAAAGCCTGTGTTTAGCTATTGTTAATATCCCCACCGGTAAAGCCCACGAATTAACGGCTAACTTACAAGCTCCCGTTATCTTTAATGAAGAAACACAGCTGGCTAACCAATGTATTAGCACCAACCCTAATTGGCAAATCCGCCATAACTTGCTCGCTAGGGCGGCCAGTTAATGCTTATTTTATCGCGCAAAAAAAATGAACGCATAATTATTAACGATATTATTAGCATAAGTATTATTGAGATTAAAGGCGACCAAGTAAAGCTAGGTATTGAAGCCCCCGAATATGTTAAGGTGTTTAGGCACGAAATTTACGAGGCTATCCTCGAGGAAAACGCTAAAGCGGTAGCGAGCGAGGCCGTAATATTACCCGAATTAAAAATTAAAAATTAAAAAAATCTACTCTTTAATTCTTACTTATTAATTCTTTCCAGCCGCTTCGCCAATTTAGTTAATTTACCAATTTGCTCACTGTAACCCAGCTCTATCATTTTGTTAATGTACCCGGTACTAAAATCTACCGCCCGTAAAACATTGCCAATTTTACTGCTAGGCACCAACTCTAAAAACTCGGCCTCACCGTAATATTCTTCGCTTACCCTTTCGCGCCACATAAGCGGCGAGGTAATAATAATGTCGCAATTTTCATTAAGCAGCGGCTTAATGGGTAAATTTTCTACCACCCCGCCGTCAAGATAATACCTGCCGCCAATCTGTTGCGGATTAAACACCGAAGGAATAGCCGAACTGGCCAGCAAAATACTTTTTATTTGCGCCGTGCTTAAATTATTTAAAAAAAAGTAATCTAAAGTTTTCATATCGATGTGCGCCGCTGTGGCATAACATTTAACGGGGCCGCTAAAGCTATCGTCCTGCAAATATTTATCGAGTAAAACTTTTAAGTAATCGGCGCTAAATAAAGAGGCATCTATTAATTTTTCGTCATTAACATTTGGGCTATCACGCAGTAAAAACTTACGTAAAATATCCAACGAATTGGCCAGCTCTGTCAAACTTATTTGGTTTTTTAACTGCATTAAATGCACGGCTTCACTTTGCCAAACCTTTAAGGCCAGCTGATAGTTGGCCTTTAAAAAAAAGAGCATATTAAGCGAACCCACCGAACAGCCCGAAATAACTTTAATATATTTAATTAAGCCGGTTTCGATAAAAGCGCATAAGATGCCAACTTGGTAAGCCCCCATTGCCCCGCCGCCGGCTAAAGATAAACCTAATTTTAACACTTTTATCCCCCTATAAAAAGCCGCCGGCAAGTTGGTCAATTAATGTTGCCAACAGCTGCTCGCTCTCGCCCCGAGTTAAAGGCAGGTAAAAATAAACCCGATTGCCAAGCGCTTCATTTTCTAGCTTATGCCACAGGCTATCGGGGTTAAAGGAAAGGCGCATCGTTCTAAATAAAGTGTTTAGCAAACGGGCATTAAGAGCCGATGGACTTTCGATAAAACCCCACAGTTGATAACGGCCGGAAGTAGTTACAAATAATTGGTTGATAGCGGCAGCAACATTATCGCTATCGCTTAAGGTAAGCAGCAGGCCGCCATCGATGGGCAGTGGTAAGCTAAAATTTAACAGCCCCAGCAAATTAGCAAATTGCGGACTATAAAGGGTAAGAGCATTATGAGTTAGGGCATTAACGACATCGCCGGGCAAAAAACTAGCCGGCGGCGGGTTTTGTCTTTGGCTTAAAGCCACCACCGAGCCGGTACTAACAAAGATATGGTTACTTTGCGGCAGGCTAATCTCGATAAAACGACTTTGCCAGCTGCCATCACCCTCGTTAATGGGCTGCCAACCTCTATCACGCTGCAACTGCCGCTCGATAAACCCTTTAGGAAACGAACCATTAAGGTAACCGTTAAGCGAGCTATCTTGGTAAAACCCGGCCCAGTTGGTGCGGTTTAACAACGTAAAAATAAAATCGGTATGAGAGCCTACCGTTAGCCGCCGTGCCCCGCGCAAAGGCAAAGCGCTTGGGTTAAGGCCGGCATATAGCTGGGCATTGGGGGCAAAAAAGGTATTTATAGTGGCTCGCGCCCTATTATCCATCGTGGCACAGCCGGCCATAAAAAACATAATGAATATTGATAAAAGCTTTTTCATTATTTAATAAATATATAGGAAGATAGGAGAAAGGTCAAGCGATTAATCTTTCCAGCAATGCTACAATAGCATAGAGCAATACCCAACATTTGCTTGCTAAAAGCTTTAAAGTAAGCTATACTATAACTATGAGCGAAGTTTTACAACGGCAATATTACACCATAGAAGATTACGACAACTTGCCCGATGACGGCCAAAGATACGAGCTTGA
>WRBN01000059.1 GCA_009784515.1 Spirochaetaceae bacterium
ATGAACACTCATTTAAGGCCGGTAGAGGAACAAGACGGCTATTTAGCGTTAGCTTATACTTTATTAGAAGAAGCCTACAATAATAGGCATGGCAAAGCTTTAAGATTTTTGTTTGATTACTTAGCCAAAGAAGAAGCCGATGATGAGAACGATGAGGAAGAGAACGCAGAGGAAAATGAACCAATCACTGTAAAACCTGCCCCAAGCTCTGCTAAAACTAAGACGGAGGAGAAGAACCATCATCAAGATAGGCCGGAGAGTAAAGATAAGCAGCCGGCCGAACCGGCGGCTGTAGATTTAGCCGGCGACATACGGCAGATGGTAAGCGAGATGCCCGATGATTTAAGAGAATATTTAACGGAAACATTAGTAACAAAAAATTAAAAAGTTTTATCTTCCAATTCTTAATTGTTAGTTTTTAATTATTAATTTTTAACAAAGAGCAACTCGTAAATGTTATGCCCTTTGGCTAAACCTTTTTGCTCAAATTTAGTTACACTGCGCCATTCTTGCGGCGGAGAGTACCCGCTATATTTATTAATTAACAAAGGCTCGTTAGTTAAAGTGGTTAAGATATGCTCGGCATAGTCCTGCCAATCGGTTACCACATAAAGGTAGCCATCTTGTTTTAAATGCCGGGCTAAAATATTAACAAAGGCCGGTTGTAATAAGCGTCGTTTATGGTGGCGTTTTTTGGGCCATGGGTCGGGGAAAAAGATATGCACCCCATCTAAACTATTAAGCGGCAGCATATTATTAAAAACAGGCACGGCATCGTGGTTTATTAAATATAAATTATCAATTTTTTCTTCGTCAATTTTCATTAATAAATGGCCCACGCCGGCCGGGTAAACCTCTAGGCCTAAATATAAATTAGCGGGGTTAGCTTTGGCTAGGGCTAAGGTAGCGGCTCCGTTACCAAAACCAACTTCGGCAATTATGCGGCTAGCTTTAAAATAATTGTTATAACAAATAAACCCTTCTTGATAGTTAATTAAATATTTGTTTAGGCTAGATAAAGCTTTACGTTGGCCTTGTGTGGTATAACCACGCCTAACAAAACTTTTAATATGGCTTTTTTGTTCTTCATTTTGCATTTAGTTACTATAGCAAATTTTAACCAATAATGCTATACTTAAGAAATGAAGCAATATAAAACATCGCTAGGCAAAGCTATTCCGCTAGGCGGTACTATCGTAAAAGATGGTGTCAACTTTGCCCTTTTTAGCCGTAACGCTACCGAAGTTTCGCTTTTACTTTATGATGAAGCCGATAGTTTACACCCCAGCAGCGAACTTTGTTTTAACAGCCATCTTAACCGTACCGGCGATATTTGGCATATTTTGGTAGAAGATTTAACTTTTCCTATCTACTATAATTACCGTATTAACGGCCCTCATAGCCAGCACGACATACTTAACGGCCACCGCTTTGATAATACCAAACAACTGCTAGACCCTTACGCTAAAGCCGTAACCGGCGGCTTTAAATGGGATTTTAACAACAACGGCCCGTGCCCTAAAGGAATTATTTTAGCCAACGATTTTGATTGGCAAGACGATAAACAGCTGCGGATACCGCTGCACAAAACTATTATTTACGAAACTCACCTTAAAAGTTTAACGGCTTTAGCTAACGTTAAATACCCGGCCAGCTATTTAGGGGTAACCGAAGTTATTCCTTACTTAAAAGAGCTGGGTATTACCGCTATCGAGCTGCTGCCGGTTTTTGAGTTTAACGAAGACGAATACGGCCACATCAACCCTTTAACCGGCGAGGTTTTAAAAAATTACTGGGGTTACTCTACTATGTCATTTTTTGCGCCGCACGGCCGTTATGCCGCCAGCGGACAGCTGGGCGAGCAGGTAAACGAATTTAAATATATGGTGCGCGAACTGCATAAAGCCGGCATCGAGGTTATCCTTGATGTAGTGTTTAACCATACCAACGAAGGCAACGAGCGCGGCCCTACCGTAAGTTTTAAAGGTATTGATAACTCGGTTTATTATATGCTTTACGATGATAAACGTTATTACTGGAACTTTTCGGGCTGCGGCAACACCTTTAATTGTAACCACCCCGTTGTGGCCGAACTTATTATTGACAGCCTGCGTTATTGGTACACCGAAATGCACGTTGATGGTTTTAGGTTCGATTTAGCCACCATTATGATGCGCGACCAAAACGGCCACATTATGGATAAATCGCCGCTGGTTACCCGTATCGGCGAAGACCCCGTCCTTAAAGACTGTAAAATTATTGCCGAAGCTTGGGATGCCGGCGGCGGCTACAAAGTGGGTAATTTTCCGCACCCGCGTTTTGCCGAATGGAACGACCGTTTTAGGGACGAACTGCGCCGCTATTGGCGCGGCGACAACGGCCTTTCCGGCATTGTAGCCACTCGGCTGGCCGGCAGTAACGACCTTTTTGCTAATAGCGGCAAACAACCGTTTAGCAGCATTAACTTTGTTACCTGCCACGATGGGTTTACTTTAAACGATTTGGTATCTTATAAAACCAAACATAACGAAGCTAACGGCCAAAATAATACCGATGGAGCTAACGAAAATTACAGCAGTAACTATGGCAGCGAAGGCCCCAGCGATGATATTATCGTTAATAATTTAAGACAAAAACAAAAGCGTAACTTTTTAGTTAGCTTAATCTTAGCGCAAGGTGTGCCTATGCTGCTAGCCGGCGATGAAATTGGCCACAGCCAGCAAGGTAACAATAACGCCTATTGTCAAGATAACGAAATAAGTTACCTAAGCTGGTTGCCCAATAAAATTGACCAGCCTTTACTGCGTTTTTATAAAGCTTTACTGGCCTTTAAAGGGCAAACGGCTGCCTTACAGCGGCAAAGCTTTTTTTTAGGTGATAATTGCAATAGCAGCCGCTTTAAAGATATAATTTGGTATAACCCCGATGGCAGTACCCCTAAGTGGGATAATTTAACTAATACTTTAAGCTGCCGTATCTCGGGGGAGACGGCGATTACCGGCGAAGAAGATACCGGTGATATAGCTTTCTTTTTTAACCCCACAGGTAAAGAGATTACTTTTATTTTGCCGCCTTTACGTGCCGGCCACCATTGGTTTTTAAAAATTAACACCGCCGAAAATTCGCCTAAAGATATTTATGACGGTACCGGCCCCATTGTTAGTTACTCTTTAATCGTAAAAGACCATTCGGCCGTAGTATTACAAAGCGGGCAAAATGATTAAGGGTTAAAGCGATGGCTTTAACCCTTAAGTTACACTTGCTTAATAAATTGCCGAGCCGCCTTAGCGGCACGGCAATCTACCCCACTATTAGGCATCATCGTCTTCATCTGTAAAGGCTACCGGGTCTTCACTGGGTACACCATTAATATGTACGACCTCAGTGTGTAAGTAATCGATAAAGTTAGGGCTAAACACATTGGCAAACCATAACTGTAACTGTGGGTCGCGGCCAATACGGTTAAAGGTAATGCCATGTCCCGGTGGCGCATCGATAGGGAAAAACACTAATTCGTAACGTTCTATTTCGTAATCGCTATTAAAGTGTACATTCATAGCTAACCGGCCTTCGCCAATAAAGTTAGTACTAGCCCTAATTACCCTAGCATGGGTGGTGCGGTCTTGTAAAAATTCTATCGTAATTTCTTCGTGGTCATCTAAATACATAACCTCAATCCAAGTTAACTGTAAAGTTTGCCAAAGCCGCTCTTCTTCGTAAGTGCGTGCTCCTACCGCCGTTGCTAAAGTTAAAACCAAACCAAATAGTGCTAATTTTTTTAGCATGTAATTACCCCCTAATAATTTTAACAAATTTTTAATTAAAGTAAATGATAAAAGTACCGATACCCTACCATTAATTTTAAGTGTACTATAACTTTTAGGTAATGTCAATCAATTAATATAACTTACACCAAATTTATTAGCCTACTTTTTTACGCACCAGTTTGGTGGTGCGGTCTTCTTCTATCTTTAATTCGTACTTGTTTTTATTTTCGCCTTGCGAAAGATAATCGTACAAATTTTTAAAGCCGTACTGACTAATATGAAAATCGGCTTTAATGTTTTTTAAATAAATACCTAAGTTGCTAAAATAAACCCATTCATCGCCGCTTTTTTCGGCTAACCTATCTATAGCCCGTTCGATAAACTCGGTAAGTTTAAAATTACTGTCTTGTTGGTTATGCTCGGTGTCTAGTTCGGTAAATTCATCAAAAGTATTCATAAAGTTAGCTTTAGCTTTGCCTTTTTCGCTAAACCCTATACAATAAGGTCCTTGCTCTTTAATATATTGGATAAGGCGGCCAAAATCGCTATCGCCCGAGACTAAACAAAAACAATCTACCCGCTCTTTAAATAATAAATCCATCGCATCTATCACCAAAGCAAAGTCCGAGATATTTTTATCGCCTTTATACCTAAATTGCTGAATAGCCATCAGTCCTTCATCGCGCACCGCCCGCTTCCATTCTTTAATTAAAGGATAGCGGCTGTCATCGCTGCTCCAATCGGCGTAAACGCGCTTAACGGTTACCCGGCCGTAAAGGCCAACTTTTTCAAGAATTTCTTTAAACCAGCGGGCTTGTACGTTTTCGGCATCTATCAATATAGCTATATTTTTAAAGTTGTTTTCCATAGGTTTCTCCTATAATAACCGGTTAGTTACCGTTTTAGTTTAACAGCTTTGGGTAAAAAAAGCTACCGGCAATTAGCTTTATTAAAATAAGATTAAACCTACCTAAAATATAATTTTTTTTAAAAGTAGCCAAAGCTAACAAAGTATGGTAAAATAAAAATAATGACAACTAACAAAGAACACCTATTACCCTTAAATACCTTAGACGACACCGTTAAGATAATACAAGCCCTGCTAAGCCGCGAACTTAAGGTAATGACGTTAAGCGACAAGCAGCCTAATTTGAGTAAATCCACTACGCACGATAAAATTTTTACGCCCGATGACAAACGTGCGCCCATTTTTAGGTTAGGAGAAGAAAGCGATAACACCACTAAAGAACATTTTTGGACGCTGGGTCTAAACGATAACTTAGAGATTTGTTTTATAGATTTAATCGCCACCGGCAATAACTTAAAGGTAGAGGTAAAGCCGCGTATGGCCTTTAGGGGCTTTAATTACTATAAAGCCGATAAAGCTATTTTTGTACATAACCATGTAAATAACCTTAAGCCAAGCTTTAGCGAGCCCGATAAAAAAGCTACGGTACTGCTTATGCGGGCCGGTAATTTGGTAGATATAGAGGTGATAGACCACATAGTGCTAAATAGGAACTACGAAATGGCCAGTATGCTTAACCTAAATATGATAGACGGCTTGATGGGCCGCGCCATTTTTGCCGATTTAGAGGTAGAGCAGGCAGCCGAAGTGGTTTCTAAACTAACGGAAGAAGTAGATTATCATAAAGAGACTATCTCTCATCAAGCCGAAGAAATTGCCCGCCTTAAAGAAGAGCTGGCTAAAAAATAAACACCTATAAATAAATAGATAGATAGCAAAAGAAATGGTAACTATCCGGCTATAGGTACTAAAAGTAAAAATAGGCCGCCAATCCCCTTCGCCGGCACAAAACCATAGGTTTTGATTGTATGAGCAAACGGGGTAGTGGAATATAAGGGCATAGGTTTAACTCCTAGTAGTTTTTCTTCTCTCATCTCTTGAGCGTGGTTCTCTGTTTTATGCTATAATAGCTGTACAATGCTTTTGTATTATTTAAATTATTTAAAAGGCCAAAGCTATAGCGCCCACTCGCTGCGCGCCTATAAAAAAGATATAGAAAACTTTTTAGCTTTTATCGGCACGGCCGCTAATCTAGCCGCCCTTACCCATAACGATGCCGACCGCTACATTATGCACCTTAAGCAGCTGGGGCTGCAAAACCGTAGTATTAAGCGCCATCTTAGCAGCATTAAGGGGTACTTTAACTACCTAGAGCGGCACGGTAAAATAAGCCAAAACCCTTTTGCTTACACCTTGCCCTTAAAGGCCGCCTTTAGGCTGCCTCATTATTATTTTTATAACGAAATTGAAAATATGTTAAATAGCTGTACCAATGATAATTTAGGCCGGCGCGACCGCGCTATCATCGAGCTACTGTACAGCAGCGGCCTGCGTGCCTTCGAGTTGGTAGAACTTAACAACCATCACTTTGCCACCAGCAGTATGGCCATTATTAAAGGCAAAGGCAGCAAGGATAGGTACGTTTTTTTAACCGGCAAAGCTAAAGAGGCGCTGGCTGACTATCGCTTAGTACGTATGGGGTTAGCCGCAGAGGGCGAGCAGGCTTTATTTGTTAATAACGGAGGCGGCAGGTTGACGACACGCGGTCTTTACCATATAATAAAACAATACGAAACCAGCTTAAGTTACGGGCGTAAAGTTGGGGTGCATATCTTTCGGCACAGTTTTGCCACCCACCTTTTAAATGAAGAAGCGGGCTTGCGGCAGGTGCAAGAGCTATTAGGCCATGCCAGCTTAAGCGCCACGCAGGTGTACACGCACCTTAACACCGATAGGTTAAAGCAGGCGTACAGGCAGGCGCACCCGCATGCGCGGGTGAAGAAGGAATAGCAAAGGATAAATAGTGCTAAAAACAGAGTTTAAACAATTATTTACCAATTTTTGTAATGAATTGAGTAGTTATATTATGGACAACGCTCAGAATTGGACCGTTAAAGGTTTTATTGATAGCTCTCAAAATATTTACACTATTTCACAGGATACCAAAATTATCTCTAAAATTCTAGAAATTCACTTGTTCCCAGAATTGATAAAGTTTGCCCATAGCATAGGTTATGATATTATTTTACCTAACCATCAAAATTATTATCCCGATTTTTCTTTTGTGAGCAAAAATAATTCTTCTGTTAAGTTTGCGGTAGACTTGAAAACAACTTACCGTAATGAAGGCGGTATAACTTGTAACGGGTTTACACTAGGCTCTTATGGGGCTTACTTTAAAGATAAGACAAGTAGTAAAAATATTCAATTTCCTTACCAGAGTTATAACGGCCATTTTTGTTTAGGTGTTATTTATGATAGAAACTTAAATACCAATGAACGGGAAGTTTTTTGTTTAGAAAACTTAGATACTATCACTGCAGTAATTTCCCATCTGCAAATTTTTTTTGCCGAAAAATGGAAAATTGCTTCCGATAAACAAGGTTCAGGGAACACAGCCAATATTGGTAGCATTAAAAAAATAGCTAATATTGTAAATGAACAAGGAACTTTTGCCCATTATTCGGAAGAACTTTTTGACGACTACTGGATAAACCACAAACAAATTAAACTAACTAACGGCAAAACCATTTCTTCATTAACAGAATTTTTAGCGTATCGAGGTATGAATGTTAAAAGTTAAAATACCTCCTTTAAAGATACAAGGAATTAAGTCGAAACTAGTCCCATCTATAACTCATTTAGCTTTGCCTAATATCGATAAAAATACTACGTGGGTAGAGCCTTTTATGGGGTCGGGTGTAGTTGGCTTTAATATGTCTCCTCAAAAAGTTATTTTTGCCGATACAAATAAAGATATTATTACTTTCTATCAAAGCATTCAACAAGGAACTATCACCCCACAAATTGTTTACGATTATTTACAAAAAGAAACCCTTTTATTAGCTTGTCAAGGTGAAAGTTACTATAAACTAAAACGTGAACAATTTAATGAGGAACGTAATCCACTCGATTTTTTATTTCTTAACAGAAGTTGCTTTAATGGCATGATGCGCTACAACAGCAAAGGAAAATTTAACGTACCTTATTGCCATAAAAATGAACGCTTTAGCAAAGCTTATATTACTAAAATTACTAATCAAATTAATTGGGTCTATCAGCTTATTTATAAAAATTATCATTACACCTTCCTTTGTGCCGATTTTAGAGAAGCGCTAATAAATTTACCTAATAATCATTTTATTTATGCCGACCCGCCTTACATAGACCGTTATAATGATTATTACAACAACTGGGCAGAGCAAGATGAGCTAGACTTACATAAACTTCTCAGCAAAACAAGTAAATTTTTACTTTCCACTTGGCATAGTAATCGTTATCGTACAAATACTTACATTGACAACTTGTGGCAAAATTTTAATTTAACAACTACAGAACATTTTTACCATTTAGGGGCTAAAGAGATAAATCGTGTTGCCATAAATGAGGCTTTAATTTATAATTTTACTAATGATACGCAAATAGAAAAAAAATTAATTGAATTACCAAAAATCGAGCAACCTCTTCTTTTTAGTAAAGTAGGTTAAGAAATAAAGGAGAACAACTAAATGCAACTACACGCAACCACCATACTGGCCGTACGCAAAGACGGCAGAGTGGCAATGGCCGGGGACGGCCAAGTAACGGCCGGCCAAGCTACCATAATGAAGGGTAATGCCCGCAAGGTACGCAAACTCTTTGATGGTAAGGTACTATGCGGCTTTGCCGGCAGCACCGCCGATGCCTTCACCCTTGAAGAGCTCTTTGAGGCCAAAATGAAACAATTTCAGTTCGACCTCGTACGCGCCAGCGTAGAGGTGGCCAAAGAGTGGCGCAGCGACCGCATTTTACGCAAGCTGGAGGCTATGCTTTTGGTGTGTGATAAAGACAAAACCCTGCTGATAACCGGCAACGGTGATGTGATTGAGCCCGAGAAAGACTGCATTGCTATTGGCAGCGGCGGCAACTACGCTTACAGCGCGGCGCTGGCCTACCTTGATAGCGGCTGTAACTTAATCGCCCCCGAGATTGCCCGCAGGAGTTTGGCAATAGCGGCTAGCTTGTGTGTGTATACTAATGAAAGCATTGTGGTAGAGGAGCTGTAGATGAGCAATAATGATAAATATTGATGACGAGGAGTAAAATAAATATAAACCTATGGCCGAACTTTCACGTTTTTTGGGTATCATTATTAGTTTAATGTTTTTTGATAACATCAAACACCACAAGCCGCATGTTCATGTTAAATATGGTGAATACGAGGCAAGCATAGCAGTAGATGGGGAGATATTGGCTGGAAGATTACCATCTAGGCAATTTAAAATAGTTGTTGGTTGGCTTGCTACACATCAAGACGAAGTTTACGAAGCATGGAATAAAGCTATGCACGGCAAACCATTTGATAAAATTAAAAACTAAGATAAGGAGAAATGTTATGTATATAATAAATGATATAGTTTATGCAGGAGAACCTCAATCCGACATGACCGTTACCGCTATCAAGGTACTAGATGGCGGGCAACTTATTCTCACCTTTGATACCGGTGAAAAACGGCTCTTTGATATTACACCTTATCTTACCTACCCAGCTTTTACCGTATTAAAAGATGAAGCCCAATTTAAAACGGCAAGTATTCAATTTGGTACGGTATCGTGGTGTAATGGCACATTAGATATAGCCCCCGAAACTTTATACGCCAATAGCTTTAAATATGAAGAGCCAAACTCAACTCAACACCTTTAATCAATATTCATAATTAGCAAAAAATTTTCTTTAATCTTTTCTTGATTTAATTTAATTTTAGGTATACAATGTTTCTACACATTTTAAAAATGCGGAAGCCGCATTACAGGAGTAGAAACAATGCCCGAAAAAACTATGAAAGCCATCGTTAAAACTAAAGCCGAATACGGCTGCCTAGAGCTAAAAGATGTTCCTATTCCAGAAATATCCGCCAAAGAGGTACTGGTAAAGATGAAAAAAGCGGCCATTTGCGGTACCGATGTGCATATTTACAAATGGGACGCTTGGGCCCAAAAAACCATCAAGCCGCCGCTGACTATCGGCCACGAATTTGTAGGCGAAATTGTTCAGGTAGGCTCGGCGGTGGAGGGCCTTCAGGTGGGCCAGCTGGTTTCGGGCGAGGGTCATATTGTCTGCGGAAAGTGCCGCTGGTGTATCACCGGACAAAAGCACCTATGCCGCGCCACCAAAGGTATCGGCGTAAACCGCGACGGTATCTTTGCCCAGTATGCCGCCATTCCCGCCGAAAATATTTGGCTTTGCCCCGGTAACATTCCCCAAGAGGTGCTGGCCGTTCAGGACCCGCTGGGTAACGCCGTGCATACTGCCTGTACCTTTAATGTGCAGGGCGAAGATGTACTTATCACCGGCGCCGGCCCCATCGGGTTGATGGCCGTACCCATCTTAAAGATGACCGGCGCACGTAACATTGTGATTACCGATATTAACCCCGAACGCCTCGCCTTAGCCAAAGAGCTGGGAGCCACCGCTACCGTCGATGTGCGCACGCAAAAAATAAGCGATGTGATGGCCGAATTAGGTATGGTGGAGGGCTTTGATGTGGGCTTAGAGATGTCGGGCAACACCAAAGCCATCGCCGATATGGTTGATAACATGGCCAACGGCGGCAAAATTGCCGTGCTGGGGATTTTTACCGAACAAATAGTTATTGACTGGAGCAAGGTTATCTTTAGGTGTTTAACCATTAAGGGCATTTATGGCCGCGAAATGTATAACACGTGGTACAAAATGACCGCCTTTTTACAATCGGGACTAAGCGAAAAAGTGGCCAAAACCATTACCCATCACTTTGCTTTTGAAGATTACGAGAAAGGTTTTGAGGCGGCCATGAGTGGCAAAGCTATTAAGGTTGTACTAAATTTTGATTAAAGAGGATACGATGAAAACTGCATATAAATACTGGCAAGATACCACCAAAGAGATAAAAGAAGCCGGCCTATGGAAGACCGAGCGCATTATTAATACGCCGCAATCTACCCAAATTGATACCACCGCCAAACAAGGCCTTATTAATATGTGCGCCAACAACTACTTAGGACTGGCCAACCACCCCGCGCTTAAGGAGGCCGCCAAAGAAGGTATTAACCGTTGGGGTTATGGCCTAGCCAGCGTACGCTTTATTTGCGGTACACAGCAGTTACATAAAGATTTAGAGGCCGCTCTTTCAGGCTTTTTGGGTACGGAAGATACCATCTTATATTCCTCATGTTACGATGCCAACGGCGGGCTCTTCGAGACGATATTAGGAGCAGAGGACGCTATCATCAGCGATGAACTAAACCATGCCAGTATTATTGACGGCATTAGGTTATGCAAAGCCGCTCGCTTTCGTTATAAAAATAATGATATGACCGACCTTGAGGCTAAGCTACAAGAGGCACAGGCCGCCGGTCATCGTATCAAGGCTATTGTAACCGACGGCGTTTTTTCGATGGACGGTATTATCGCCAACTTAACCGGTATCTGCGACTTAGCAGAAAAGTACGATGCTATTGTCATCGTAGACGACAGCCATGGTGTAGGCGTAAATGGCCAAACTCTACGCGGCACGCACGAGCACTGCGGCGTAATAAAGAGGATTGATATACTTACCGGCACACTGGGCAAGGCCTTAGGCGGCTCCAGCGGCGGGTACACCAGCGGCAAAAAAGAAATTATCGACATTTTGCGCCAACGCTCACGTACCTATCTTTTTTCTAATACCCTTTCGCCTATCATCGCTTATGCCACCTTGAAAGCTTTACAGCTTATCGAAAGCTCCGATGAACTGGCGGTAAATCTTAAAGAGAACACCGCTTACTTCCGCAAAGGGCTAAAAGATTTAGGTTACGATATTGTCGAGGGAACACACCCCATCGTACCGGTAATGACCTACGATGAGATAGCCTCGCAAAAACTGGCCGAAAAACTGCTCGAAAAAAATGTTTACGTTATTGGCTTTTTTTATCCGGTAGTGCCAAAAGGTAAAGCTAGGGTGCGTACCCAAGTTTCGGCAGCGCACACCAAAGAACAGCTTGATTACGTGCTCAAGGCCTTTGCCGAAGCGAAATAGAATTTTTTGTGAAGTTAAAACTTTTTAAAAGGCTCTTGACCATTATTTTCTTTTTAAAAATTAATGGCCGAGGGTTTTATTGATTGCGTCATCACCGGTGGCTGCCCCCTTGCACAAGTTGGGGCCAAAGAGTAAAATATAATTATGAATTTTCCCAGTAACATCATCATCAACGGTGATTGCCCTACCGTTGAATTAGGCGCTTGGGTAGCTACTAATCCACAAAATACAGTAATAGCATTATATGATGGCGAATATTTTTGGTTTAAAACCAAAAAAGGTGAAAGTTGAATGTTACCACATATCGATTACCATATCTTTATTCAATCACTTAGGGACCAAACATGGAAAATTGAAAGATAAAAGATAGTTTAAAAAGTTTAACAAAATTTTAGAAGCAGATAATTATATAAAATAAATAGAGGAATTAACATGACCATCGACATAGAAAAACTAAGCCCTCGTCAAATTGTTGCCGAGCTAGACAAATACATCATCGGCCAAGATAGCGCCAAGCGTGCCGTTGCCGTTGCCCTGCGTAACCGCTTGCGCCGTAAGTTGTTACCGGCCGAAATCCGCGATGATTTTATCCCCAAAAATATTTTAATGATTGGCCC
>WRBN01000060.1 GCA_009784515.1 Spirochaetaceae bacterium
AACTATCACCCCGCTTTTAGCGGGGTTGACGGCGGTGATGATACCGGGCGACATAACGTTAAGTTCTTTATGAACTTTTTTCTCTACGGTCTGCATTAGGCGGTATAGCTTATGGGCTGCGGATTCTAGGGGGTTAAATAACCCAGTGGTATCTAACATTTTTTACTCCTTAAATGTAAATAATTGATAACTGAAAGGTGAAAACTGAAAGTGGACAGCTTTTTAATTCTTAATTCTCACCTTTCACCTTTCAGTTACCACTACTCAATTACGGGTTACTGTTTTTTCACTTGAGGAGAAAGTTTTAATTTTTTTTGATATTTTTTTGTTAAGGGTAAAAGCGACTAAAAATAGTTACCGAAGTAATTCTGCTCTTGACAAAGCCGCTAAAAATGATGACAATAGAATATCTTGTAATAAGGAATTAATAATAAATTGTCAACCAAAGAAGAAGCCATAGAAGTAGAAGGTTTAGTTAGAGAGGCCTTGCCTAACACAGTATTTAAAGTAGAACTAGGCAGCGGCCACACCATTATGGCGCACCTTTCCGGTAAAATGCGTAAACATTACATTAGAATTGTACCCGGCGATAGAGTGAAGGTGGCCCTTTCGCCCTACGATTTAACACGCGGCCGTATTATCTTTAGAGAGCGTTAATTGTAAACTGCTTTTTGTAAAATAGGGTAGCTTTACATCATTTTAATACGTCATTTTAGTATTATAATTCATGCAATATCTATACTGGTATTTTATTGCGGTTAATAAATTAGTAACCGCTTTGTAATTTATTTTGAGTTGACTAATCTTGTAGCGTAATTTATACTTACTATGTATTTTTTTAAAACAAAGGAGAAATAGTAAGATGTTATTTATCATAGGAGTTATTGTGGTTTTAGCGGCGCTATCGGTAGCGGCCAAAGCCGTAAAAACGATAGAAGGTAAAACCTTAGAGATAAAGGCTTTAAGCGGTAATACTAAAGTAGCCGAAGCCGAAGTAAAATTACTAGAGGTAGAGATGGCTAAAAAAACCGCCGCCGCGGCGGCCATTGCCGCGGTGATAGCTGCCCTTTTAGTAACATTGGGTGCAAGAGGTTTTATCTTTAGGGGGTTTAGTCCTGTACGTGGTGTGGGACGTTTCGGTGGCGGCCCAATGTGGGGTACTGGTTACGGTTATGGTTATGGTCCGATGATGGGCGGTAGGTTTGGTGGCGGCCCAATGGCTAATTTTACCGGCGGCGGCCAGCTTAATATGGTATTGATGGTGCTGGGTTTAGCTATTATCATTATTACTACGGTAGCGGCCGTAAAAGTTGTAAAATCGGCTTTAGCGGCTAATCAAGCTTCGCTGACAGCGGTAAAAGAAGTAAAGATAATCCAAACCGGCTCAGAAATTAATTAGCTAATTACAGAGTAGTTTAAATAAAAAAGAGCGGTGAAAGCCGCTCTTTTTTGTGCCAATCGTTTTATATTATTTTATATGACTACATTATTTAGCAGATAGCGCCCATTATTTACACCTTATAATATAATTACATATTTTGATTGTATTTTTACTTGGCAAATTATTTTTTTATTGCTATATATTATGTATCTTTTGAAATAAAAAATAGTTGAGGTGAGATCATGGTACTAATATTTATAGCTATGGGAATGCTATTTATAGTAATATTGTTGTGGTTTATGAAAAAAGGAGCCGAGCCGTTACTTAAAGCAGCCGAAGAAGCGGAAAAGATGGCTAAAGAAGGAGTGGAGGGAGATATAGAAGCCTTGAAGACTGCTGTGACGGAGTTAGAAAAGATTATAGGGGAAAAAGGAGAGAGTGATGATGACATACTACAGAAAGCAAAGGATATTATAAAAGCAGCAAAGAATGAAATAGGCAAGCAGATTAAAACAGCAAAAGAAGAGAGAGAAAAAGAGAAAAATGAAATAAAAGAACAAGTAAGGCAAAAAAAAGTTATGTTAAAGGAGCAAAAAGCTAAAGTAAAGTCTGTAGAATCTGAGATAAAAACAAGAGAGCATAAGTTAGAAAAAGAAGAAGATGCGTTAAAGGGTATAGAAACGAAAAAGGAAAGAATACAAAACGAAATAGAAGAAAAGGAAAAAAAGATAAAAATATTACAAGATGATTTAAATAAAAAAAAGCAGGACTTAGAGTCATTAGAAAATAAACCAGATAAACAGTTATCAAATGAAGTAAAAAAACTAGAGGATAAATTAAATACACAGACAGGGAAATTGGCTACTTTGAAAAGCAGAGAGGAAGAGATAAAAAGAGAGTTAAGTAAAATAAAAGAGGAAATAAATAAATTAACTAGTGAGCTAAATGAACAAAAAGAAGAGCTAGTAACGGCAAATGCTCAAGAAGCGACAGCAGAAAAGGATATAGAGGGGGAAGAGGATAAGCTGGAAAGAGCAAAAGATAAACAAAAAGAGAATGAGAATAAAATAAAAAACATAAAAATTGGAATTAAAAACGTAGAGGATATACTTAAGGAAAAAGCGATAGCAGAAGCTATGGCGGCAGCAAAATCTACAGCAAAATTAGGATTTAAAGCTGGTATAGGAGCCGGAATAGGAGCTGGAGTTGGGGTTATAACTGGAGTGGTAATAGGTATAATAATAGTAGGTGAAGGGGCTGAAAGGGCCGCAATGATTGCTGCAATAGGTGCAGTAGCAGCATTAGGTTTAGGACTAGGAATACCTCTTGGAGCATCTTTTGGAGTAGAATTAATGAGGATAATGGAGTACAAGTTTAAAGTTAAAAAAATAGAAGTAAAAGTAAAGAAAATACTCATAATACTTTCATTCATTATATTAATAATTGGTATTGTTATTGTTTGTATCATAAAACAAGAGAAAGTCGAAAGTCAAGAACTTCAGAGTTTAACTTTAAGCGAAGAATTGCATACAGACTTAGAACAAGAACCCATTATTTGGTTACAAGATGAAGATGACATAAGAACTGAAAACGAAGAGTTAAATCAAACAACAGAGCCATCAAATAATATAAAGCGAAAGAGGTTTCCTACCAATTAACCCTGCCGCCAAATCCCACATTAACTTGTCTATTAACACTATTAAAACGCCTCAGGTTTAACCTTACATTACTGCCGGTCTCTAAAGTAAAGTTGGTAGCATTACCCATTAAAGTAATAGGGCTGGGGCTGCTCACATTTAAAGCTAGGTTAGTTACATTACTCTCTATTGTGCCGCTAACGGCGCCTCCTAAATTTAAATTAAGGTTAGCGCCGGTTAGAGCGGTTTCTGTAAAGATACGGCGGTTGGTAGTAACCGTTAAGTTTTGTAAGCCATTAACGGGCACACGCACCAGCAGTTGGGCCGGCCCCATCGGGTTAAAGCCTTGACGGCTGCGAATAATAACTACGCCGTTAGCCTCTTGGATTATTTCTACCGCTTCGGGCGGCAGTAAAATTTGCAGGCTGCCGCTGCTGGTAAGCTCTACATCTAAGTTACCGGCGATAATCAACTGAGTAAAGTTGTATGGCATAGGGGTACTAGCCGCTACCCAGCCGGTAGTTTCGTCCAGTGGCCAGTTAGCCGTATTGGTAATATTGCCAAAATTGATACACGAACTTAATAATATTAAGGTTAGTAAAATAAATGCTTTCATTTTTATAATGGTTAAAGCTGTAACTATTATGCTTTTTAACTATTATACAGCCCGATAATAGCGGCATTGTAACTAAGCTAAAAACCCTCATAATAAGAGGGTTTTTACTGTAAAAATTAACGTTTACTAAACTGAAAGCGGCGGCGAGCGCCTTTTTGGCCGTATTTTTTACGTTCCACCATACGGCTATCGCGCCTTAATAGGCCGTTGGCCTTTAAAGACGAACGGTTACTTTCATCGTAGACCGTAAGGGCTCTTGCAATACCGTGCCGGCAAGCGCCGGCTTGGCCGTTAATGCCGCCGCCGCGTACGGTAATAACTAAATCGTATTTACCAAGCGTATCGGTAACATTAAAAGGCCTTTCAAGCTGCATAGCTAAGCTGCTTAAGGCAAAATATTCTTTAACATCTTTTCCGTTTACTTTAATATTGCCATTGCCATTGCGTAGATAAACCCTAGCAACTGCCGTTTTACGCCGCCCTACACCAATGGCTAAATTTAAATTACTTTTCATATTATCTCCTTTTACCAGTTATGAAGGGTGGGTTGTTGTGATTGATGAGGGTGCTTCGCATCGGCATAAATTTTGGCCGAACGCAGCATAGCATTACCAAGCGGCCCTTTGGGTAACATACCTTTTACGGCATCGCGCATAGGGCGATCGGGCCGGCGAACAAGCATTTTTTGGTAGCTAAAGCTCTTTAACCCGCCTAAGTGGCCGGAGTGATGGTGGTACATTTTATCTTGGGCTTTATTACCGGTAACGATGGCTTTAGCGGCGTTAATAATAATAACAAAATCGCCGACTTGTTGATGCGGTGTGTAATAAGCGCGTTTTTTACCGCGTAAAATACTGGCGGCTTCGGCAGCTACATCACCTAAAACTCTTCCTTCGGCATCAATTAAAAACCATTGCCGCTTAACTGTGTTTGGTTTAACAAATATTGTTTTCATCTTTTTTATCCATTTAAGTATTTGTTTTAATAGGCTAACTAAATGTAACGGTTGTTAGCCCCTTTAAACATTGATAGACAAGGCATCATTTATTTATAGTAAATTTTTAGCTTTTGTGCAAGAGGTTTTAGCAAAAAAATAATAAAAGTAAAATTTTAAGTTATTAAAGAAGGCGGGCCATAACTCGGCAAAAGATAAAGTTTAGGGCGCTGTTTTTGTAAAGCTGTTAGATAGTTTTGATTTATTTCGCTGCTATTGGGATTAATATCTTTAGGGCTAAATAAATAATTATTTATTAATAAAGCAGTTGTTGCTTTATCAACAAAAAGCGGGCAAAAGGTTACGTTTAGTTCGGCTAAAGTGAGTTGCCGGTTAGCGTTAGGTAAGTTTTGGGGATAATAAATTTTTAGATTAGCATATATTTTTTTTAGCAAATTAATAACTTCGCGATTGGGGTTAGCGGTAAACAAGACGGCCTCCGGGCTAAAATTATTGTTTTGGATAAAGTTAAATAACTCTTTGTTAAAAAAAGCCGGCTCTATGAGTAAGCCATTATTGTGCCCTTGCCGGCTTATTAAGTAGCTGTTGCAGCCGCTTTTAAAGTTAAATATTTTAATATCCAGCTTGGTCATTATTTTATTGTATACTAAATTAATTTAAAAGAATAGCCGCCTACTAGCAATATTTACAGCAATAGGTTATACTGTAAATTGCTATGCGTAAGTACCAAATTACCGACGGCGTTTATTACCTTGATATTAGCGAGGCCAATTTACGCGTGTTGTGCGGCAGCCCAATGGACATAGTTAAGAACTTAATGCGTTCGGGCTTTATCCAAAAACTCGATGACGAGGGCTTCTTTGAAAGTGGCCCTAATGCCATTTTGCTTAGCGATGTTTCGGTACAAAATGGTGGATTATGCAATTTAACCGAATTTCCTATTATGCATATGTTTTATCAACAAGGTATGCGGATAGAAGGGCACGATAACTTTGGCCAAAAACCTTTAGTGATAGGCATACCGGAGCAGATAGAGGCCCAAATAAGTTACCTTGAGCGCGGGGCCAATGGTTTAAGCGATAACGAGCTGGCTAACGAAGCCAATTTGCCGCCGCATAACAAGCAAGAGCTGTTGGCTTTAAAGAAAAGCTTTAAGGGCGGCAATTTAAAATCGGCCAGCGATTTAATCGATTTTAAAGCCATCGAATTTAACGAAACCCCCATTGCCATTGCCGATGGTATCGATATTGTGCGTATGGGTATTAATGTTTACCTGTTTATTGCCGGTAGTGATGAAGAGATTATCGACTTAACCCTTACGGCCGACCAGCATTATGCCGTGCCTTACAACTTGGGTTTTTATCCTTCTACCCGGCGCGATTTTTCTATTATTCATAGCGGCGAAGGTAATGGCTGGAACCGCAACCATGCCTCGATGGCCTCTATTGTTTGCGCTAAAGGCAAATATTACATTATTGATGCCGGCCCTAATGTGCTGGAAAGCCTTAATAAGCTGGGCATTGCCATTAGCGAGGTTGAGGGTATTTTTATGACCCATGCCCACGATGACCATTTTTCGGGCTTAACCAGTATTATCCGCAGCCAAAAACGCATTAAATTTTTTGCTATCCAAGCCGTTAGGCTTTCTATCATGAAAAAGTTAGCTTCGTTAATTAACTTTAACGCTAATTTATTTAAAAACTTTTTTGAAATTTGCGATTTAACTTTAGATAGCTGGAACCAGTTAGATGGTTTTGAGGTGCTACCCATTTTAAGTCCGCACCCTATCGAAACCAATGCTTTCTTTTTTAGAATGGCCGAAGGCGATGGTTACCGTAGTTATGGCCACTTGGCCGATATTATTAGCAAACGTGTTTTTAATAACTATATTAATGCCGATACGGCCGACAAAGCCATTTTGCAAAAATGTTACGACTATACGTGGAGTAACTATTTGCGCAGTGTTAATGTGAAAAAGATTGATGCCAACGGCGGCCTAATTCATGGTGAAATAGAAGATTTTGAGGGCGATAGCTCGGGGAAGTTGGTGGCCAGCCACACCACCGGCGAGCTAAGCGATAATCAGCGTTTTTTGGCTTGTAACGGAGTTTTTGGCAGCGAAGAGCTGCTTATTGCGGCTTCGCAGGATTATTTACAAATTAATGCTTTAACTTATTTAGACCAGCACTTTCCCTTTGCCGGCAAAGAAGAAGTTTTAAAACTTACCGGTTTTAAACGTATTTTAATTAATGCCGGAAATATAATTATTACCAATAATGTTATACCAGACTGCGTTTATTTAATCCTCTCCGGTACCGTAGAATATTTAAGTTTGCAAAATAGCGTGCAAAGGTTTTTAGAGGCCGGAGCCATCATCGGTGATGCCAGTGTCATTAATAATAAAGCTACGCAGGGTTGTTACCGTGCCGAAAGTTATATTAAAGCTTTACAAATTCCTTCTTCTGTGTTTAGAGAATTTATTAATACAAATGTCAATTTTGATAAATTTAGTGAAACTTTGCATTTGTATCACTTATTGCAAAAATCGCCTTTATTTAAGCCGGTAACCGATAGGTCGCTGGTGCAAAATCTTATCAAAAGCACCGATTTATATTATTACGATTATAACGAAAACGATACCTTGTTAGAAGGTAATAATAATTATATTGGGATTATTTTAGAAGGTATGGCCGGCCTATTTTATGAAGATACCTTAGTAGAAACCCTTAACGTGGGAGATTATTACGGGCAAGAAGGTTTTTTAAATAGCGGCGATTTAATCCCCAGCGTGGTGGCTTTATCGCCTATCTCGGTGCTGTGTTTACCTTTTGAGATTTTTTTAAAGATACCGGTACTGTTGTGGAGTTTAGTAGAATCGGCCGATAAAACCGCTAAACTTATTGCCCAAACGGCCAGATTAAGCAAACTTACCGATAACGATAATCTTGTTTTGTAGCTGCCAAATTAATCTATTTTAAAACTATCGGGGAACAACTTGTGCATTTGCTGCTGCAAGGTAGCTTCTTCGGCTTTGCGTACACCGGCTAAACATTTGTGGCATAATACTTTGTATTGCTCGCTGCCAATATAGCCGCCAAAGGGCAGTTTAATATGAGTTACGGCGGTTTCGGCCCGGCAAGCCGAGCATACAGCCGTTAAATGGATTATCTGGCTGGCGTGCGGTATTAAATTACTTACCTGCTGCCATTCATCGTGGCTGCCGCGTACATACCCTTTGCTGTGCAGGCTTACCACCACAATGTGGTAATCTTCGTTACAGTTAATAATATTGTCTACATTAACATCATTTAAAAATTGGCCTTCATCTATTACCATCTTGTCGTGTAAAGGCGGCAAAAAGTGCTCAAAATAAACGGCCTTAACGGCGGGCACATCGGTTTCGCGGCTTAGGTAACCGCGGTTAGCAAAACTGGGCACATAAAAGGTGTAGTTAGGGTAGTTGCGTAAGGCGTAGGCCGATTTGCCGGCATACATAGTGCCGAGTATTAAAGTGAGTTTCATAAATAATTTTTAATTCTTACTTTTTAATTTATAAACGATGGCTTCTTCTTTAAAGCCTAAATTTTTTAGACTAAGACCAAAATTTTGCAGTTGCTTGCTAACGGTAAGCTCTATGCTTAAATCCTTATTTTGCTGCCGGTTAATTAAATAATGCAACAAGCGGGTGGCTAAACCTAGCTGACGAAAAGCCGGCACTACCTCGATATGAGTAATAATTAATTTATTAGTAATAATATTAGCCTTTAAATAACCGCAATTATTGTAGCCATCACTGATAAGATAGTCAATAGTATTCCCGGTCGATTTATCCGTAATAAAAAAATCGCTATCGATAAGTTCATCTGGGTTTACCTCAAACTCGGTCTTAAGGTCTTCCAGCTCGGCTTTACCGGCCAGTTTTTCGTACCACTCGGTAATATAATGTTTAAATTTTTGCTCTTTATAACTATACCAAGCCAGCTCTAATTGGCTGTTAGCTTTTAAATAATCTTTAAAACGCCTAAAAAGTTTTTCTCTGCTATAAAAAAGTTTTTTTAGCTCACTATCATTAGTGCTATGGGTAAAATCTAGCATTAATTGGTAGCCATCTTTACTTTGCCAAGTCGGCAGCGGGGCGTAGGCGCTATCATCGGTTATAACGGTTGCGGCCGGCAGCAGCTCACCGCTGTTAAGATTGATGAGGCTAACTTGCTGCTGGTTTTCGATATAAAAAGTAATTTTTTTAATAATTTCGGTAGTTAAAGTAAACATAGCCACTCGGCCTTTTTATGCGGGCCAACCTTTTAGTAATAAATAAATATTTTTTATAAAGTAACAGATTAATCTGTTACTCTTTAATAATTTTTTGTATATAATCGGTTTTAATAAAACCAATAAAATACACAATAAAACTAAGCACACTAGCCGCCGCCGCTAAAATAAAAAAGAGCGGGGCGATGGTAAGCCGTAACGTTAAGTAAGCAGTTGTCGGCAAAAAGAAGAAAGCTGCGTTTAGTAGCATAAACATACCAATTAAACTAACGGCAAAGTAAAAAAAGGCTTTGGTTTTACCGCCTTTATTGGCGGCCAAAGTAATGCCGGCTTTGTTAAGCACCGCCCTAATAAAAACGATAGAAAGCTCGCGCCAAAAGATGATGATGAGCGGCCAAGCCGGTAAAAAACCTACTTGTACAAATAAAAAAAAGTAAGTTATGCGGCTAATTACATCGGAGAAGGGGTCCATAATTTTGCCCAAATCGCTTACAAGGTTATGTTTGCGGGCGATGTAGCCATCAAGTATATCGCTAAGTTCCATTGCCAGCCACATAACCACCAAAAAAAGGCTTAAGGCTTGGGTTAAACTGCTGGAGCGGCTATAAAAGGCCGCTAAAAAAAGCACATAAAAGATAGGGGTAACGGCCATACGGCTTAAAGTAATTTTATTAGGTAGTGTCATAGTTTTAAATATAAAAGATAAAGCCTAAAATGTAAATGCCCGCCGCCTTTTTTGCGGAAGACTGCTTGGTTAATTTTGCCCCGAATACGATTTGAACGTACGACCTGCCGCTTAGGAGGCGGCTGCTCTATCCAGCTGAGCTACCGGAGCAATATTTTTTGAGTATAGTTACTTTTGCTGGCTATGTCAAGGCAAAGGTTGTTTTTAATTTTTATTAAATATTTATTTACTATTTTTACTAATAAAATCAATCAAATTATCTTCTTGCGTTCCCAAGCTGTTTATGGCCGTAGTTAAAATTTGCGTAATGCCGGCTAACTTAGCATAATTTTGTTCTATAAAGTTAAGATTAAGTTGCCCGTTATTATTAATGGTAATAAAAGTTTCTTTAAATTGTTTAATTAAAGCTACTTGCTCGGAGGATAACTGCGGGTTAGCCGCCGCCCACTCTAAAAGGGCTTTAACTTTAACTAAGTGATAATCTTCTTCTTGTTTATAGGCTTGCCATAAAAAAGGTTTGCCGCTTAGCAGGGCGCGGCTTAGGCTGTCTTCACCCCTTACTAGGTTATAATCGCACAGCTGCACGAGCTTATCGTAATCGCTTAAATAAAGATGGGGTAAATGGATACAATTTTTCGGCAGCAATTTAGGTTTGGGGCTAACAATAAAAAAAGCGGTGGCCGGCTGGGCGGCCAGTTCGTCAATGTTGTAATGATAAAGATAAAGGCTAGCATACAAATTAAAAATTAAACATTGAGAATTAAACATTGAGAAGAAGTTTTTTTTATTTATATTTAATGTATTGTTGCTTACTAAACCGCCGGTGCCGTTGGTTACACCGGGCATAAAGAAATATTTTTTACTGCCGCCGCCTATTAACGAGGGCTGCAAATGGTAGCCGCCGGCCCAGCTTTCGGCGGTAAAGTATTCTAGGTTAATAACGAGGGGCGGCCTTTGGTAGCCTACCGGCAGTTGGCAGGCCAGCATCTCGATGGCGGCATCGGCTTTATTTAACTTAGCCGCTTCGTCATCATTATAAAGCCGGATACCCCGATAGCTCCCCGTATCATCGTAGTTAAATAATTTGTTAAAAAAAGAATAATTATTGCAAAAAAAGCGGATAACCCACGCCGGCTTTTTGGCCTTAACGGCTAAGGCTAGCCGCATAGCTACCGCAACATCGCCGTAATAATCTATTACCTCGCAAAAAATATCAATAGTCAAAGCGTTTCTCTTAGGTTACTCCGGCAGATTGTCGTAATTGGGCACTATTTTAACGGCGCCGGCTTTTACACTGGCAGCTAACTCTTTAGTGGTGCAGTTATTAACCCTTTTAACCTCTCTTCTTATTACAGCTACTTTATTTTCATTAAAAACTTCTTTACCATCTATTATTAATGGCACCTCTTTATCTTGCTTTTCCTCAACATAACACAACCTAAATATACGGTTATGGTCATTTGTTAAATAAACAAATCGGGTTATTAATACACTAACTACCATGTTTTCATCAACAAGGGCAAGCAGCCCTTTAAATTGCAGTACCGCTAAAAAGACAGCCGCACCGGCAAGAATAAATATAATAAAAAGGCTAATATGTACATCGGTAATTATAGAAACAGTGGCTAAAACAGCTGTAGTAAAAAGAAGGAGCAGGGCATATTCCCGTATATCTTTAAGCTTAGCTGCAAACAGTAAGGCCAAAATAATCCCAGCCCCGCCGGTGGCGGTGAAAGCCCATAACCATAAAATAATAGTTGGAATGATAATATAGAGAGATTTAAAGTGCAAGGCCGCTATAAATAACGGTACCGCTAAATATAGAACATTAAACCAGCCAGACTCATGTGCCCAGCCGTAAAAATAAATAACGGCAGCGGTTAGAGCAAGGGCTATTATAAAGCAGACAATATACAGGGCAAAAATAAGTTTTTTATTTTTAATAAACTCTCGTAACTCGGCAACGGCTATAAATACCGCCGTATAAGCCGCAACAACAAGAGCGGTGTTAAGCACAGGAAATTGCATAACCAAAAGTAACTGTGCTGCCGCATTGGCCGTAATAAAGAAAAACGTTACAAAAGTAAGCTGGGGCGTAAACTTTTTAGCCCGCAACATAAAGAGCGGTAATAAAAAAAAGCCTGTCTGAGCAGCTCCTATACCCCAAATCCAGCTTAAAGCAGCCAAAGCTATCAGCCAAAACCAGCCTTTGTAAAGCCCCAGCGCCAAAAGAGGAGCTAAAAAAGCTAAAAGGTTAAGCGGCTGGAAAATGCCGCATTGCAACCTCATCATTAAAGTGATAATTTCCATACCAAATAATCCTAAAAAACATGCCAGATAAAGTTGTTTAAGACTCATAATTTAAATTACCACACTTAATTTTTGTTTTTTATTAAAAATTTTTACCAGCGGGGGCCAGTGCCGCTACCGGTGCCAAAAAAAGGCTCAAAAGGCACATTGGCCATAACATTACCGGCTAATACCATAGTTAAAAATAAAACAGCTACTAATTTTTTCATTATTAAATACTCCTGTGTTTTTTATTAAAAATTTTTACCAGCGGGGGCCAGTGCCGCTACCGGGACCAAAAAAAGGCTCAAAAGGCACATTGGCCATAACATTACCGGCTAATACCATAGTTAAAAATAAAACAGCTACTAATTTTTTCATTATTAAATACTCCTATATATTTTAATATGGCTTATAGTGTAGCCTTATTTTTAAAAT
>WRBN01000061.1 GCA_009784515.1 Spirochaetaceae bacterium
AGTAAATAAAATTAAAAGGTGAAAGTCATCTTTCATCTTCCGTTTATCAATTACGGTGGCCTATTTCTTCACTTGAGAAAATATTTTGGAAAATTTTTAAAATTCTTTTGGTAAGGTAAAAAGGTTAGGCTAATCAGCCATTTGTGAGTGTTCAATATTTTTATCTTCTCTGTCGCCAGAGCAATCCAGATAAATATTTAGTACTTGTAAGTAGCTAGACACTAAGGGCTAATTAATGCTATACTAGTAATATGTTAATTGTCATCAGCCTCTTCATTAGCTCATTATTGTTAATTTTTTTAATAAAGCTTTATATGCGTAATAAACAGCTAAAAAAATTGTTTGAAGAAAGTAGCCACTTTTTTGCCACGCGCGACCAATTAACCGGCCTTTACAATCGCCTATTTTTTGATGAATATTATTTAGCCGAAGTAAATCGGGTGCTTAATTTTATAAATAATAATCCTAACGAAGAAGAAAGACAATTTTTTGCCGTTTCTTTACTAGAGATAGCTAACTTGGCGACTATAAACCGGCAATTTGGCCGGGCAACCGGCGACAAAGTTTTAAAGCAACTTGCCGATAATTTAAATAAGCTTACCTTTAGCCGCGATATTGTCAGCCGTTATGCCGGCGGCAAATTTGCTATTATTTTTATAAATACTAACCAAAGCCAAGAGGTAAAGCAAAAACTGGAGCAAATTAAAGCTAAACTGCTGGCTATTAATAATATTGATGGCCGGCCGCTAACTTTACAGCTTAAGCTAGGTAGTGCCTTTTTTGAAGAAGACTTTATTGCCGATGATAATTTTTCGCTGCTAGCGGCCTGCGAAGCCCAAATTAAATAATAAGGAAAAAATATGCGCTCTAATACCAAACAAGTTGTTAAAGCAAACGATTCCTACCAATTAGTAACCTTTCAGTTAGGGGGCGAAAATTATGGCATTAACATTATGGACGTTAAAGAAATACACTCGATACAACCTGTCCGCCCGTTGCCGCACGCCCCTAAATATGTAGAGGGTATCTTTAATTTGCGGGGTGAAGTTATTCCCATTATCAATTTGCATAACCGTTTTTCCTTAAAGAAAATAGAAATTGATGAAGAAGATGACGATATGCTATCGGGTTTTGTGGTACTTAATATTAACAAAGTTAAGGTTGGTATTATGATAGACCGTGTGCTAAGAGTGGTAACCATAGCTAAAGAGCTGGTACAGCCGCCGCCGCAGGTTATTAGTGGTATTGGCAACGAGTTTGTCTCCGGCGTAGTAAAACAAGAAGACGGCAGCTACCTTACCATTTTAAGTACCCGCCACCTCTTTGACGTGAACGAGCTGCAACGGCTCACCCGCTAGGATTACATTATGCTAGGCCCTATTTTATTAATGGCAAACCCCACTAAAGATAAAGCAGCTTCGCTTTTGCCAAACATAATCAATTTTTTAACCAAACACAACATTACTTACGAGCAACATGATGGCAGCCCGATAACCAAAAGTTATCCCTTAGCAATAACTTTAGGCGGTGATGGTACGGTCATTCGCGGCGGACGCTTACTTTATGGTTTAAATACCCCTATTTTAGCCATTAATGTTGGCACACTTGGTTTTTTATCTTATTTTAAGGCCGGCGAATGGCAGCAGGCACTGGCTATGCTGCTTAACGATGACCTTATTTATACCAACCGCACACTGCTTAACATTAAAATAAAACGTCATAACGAAATTGTTTACAGCGATATTGCCATTAACGAAGCCGTCGTAACCTGTTACGAGCACCTACGTATGGTAAATATTAACTTAACCATTAACAACGAAAACTTAGGCACCATCAAAGCCGATGGCCTGATAGCAGCCACCGCCACCGGCAGTACGGCCTACTCGCTCTCTTGCGGCGGGCCTATTATGCCGCCGGAGGCGCGCTCACTTATTTTAGTGCCAATTAGTCCCTTTTCGTTAGCTATGCGGCCTTTAGTCGTCCCGCAAAGCGATGAAATTGTTTTTAATATTAAAGATTACCAACGGGCCAAATTGGTGCTTATTTTAGATGGCCACGCCGAATTTCCTTTAAAAGAGCACGATAAAGTTATTATTACCGCCGATGAGCAAACTTTAAAGTTATACGGCCCTAACAATTTACAATTTTACCAGCTATTACGGCAAAAATTAGGCTGGAAAGGCCTGCCGGAAGGTATAGCTAACTAAGCTAAAAAGCTAAACTTTCGCCGGCTACTTCCCGTTCAAGGTTAGCCATACGCTCTTCTAAATCTTTCATATCGCTTAAAGCGGCCGTTAGAGCGGCGCATTGGTTATAAATGTCATTAAGTTCGGTGCTAAAGTTAACTTTTTGTAAATCTAATTCGCCTAAATTACTAATACCGCCAAATTTGCCGCCAACAATATTACTTTTAACGATACCCTCAAAGATTAAAGTTAAAATACGCATCGCATCGATAGCATTTTGCACAATGGTAGCCGCCAAACGATTAGCCGTAACGGCAGCATCTTGTTGTTTAGCTTCGCCCTCTTTATCGTTAATCCCTCTGTTGAGGATAAGAGCCAAATCACCTTCCATTATGCTGGCGGCAAAGTTATTTAAATCGATATGTACTTTAGCCAGCATATCTATAACCTCGAGAAGAGCGGCTTTATTATCTTTTTTAAAAAAGTTAGCATTTTCTAGCAACGGTTTAATGGCAGCAGTTTGATAATAATCGTAAATTTTCGTAAAAAAACTATTTACTAAGGCTAGCGAACATTGCTGGATAGCATGCAGAGGTTCGGGCCAGCCCTGCTGGCTGTAATAAGGCAATAACGGGAATTTTTCTTCGTTTAATAGAATAGTAATTAAAGTTACTTGTTCATTATATTTACGTTCAAAGATAAAAAATTTAACGGCTTTATCGGCCCGGTTAGTCCAAAATTTTTGATACAAATTTGCCCAGTCTTCCCCACCGGAGAGTAAATCGGGCTTATAAAAATAATCTTGCTCTAACACTTTAATAGCTTTAGTTAAAGGAAATTTATTAAATTTTTTAATAACCTCTAGCGCATAAATAGCTTTTTTTAAATCGCCCTCTAATTTAGCTACTATTAAATCGTCCGCTACGCCATTACATTTATAACTAAATAAAAAAAGCAGTTCCAGTAACCTAGCTGAAGGAGGGTTTTGAAACGAATACAAAATGGCGTTAAGTTTTTTTAAAGGTTTATCCATAATTTGATAAGAAACGCTTTTATCTTTAGAAAACAACGCTAAAGCTTTATCAAAATTAAAAGCAGTTAGCCTCTCAAGGTGAGCTAAACTGCGTGTACGGCCGCTAATAGCGGAGCGGCTTTCGGCAATTATTTCGCGTATAAGCTCGCTACAATTACTTTTAATCGTTGTTCGTAAGGTGTAACTATCGTAATCGGGCTGGCTGGCCGCTATACTGTAGGGATTAGTGGCATCTATCAGCTGCTGTTGTAAATTTGGGCTTTCATCACCGCCTAAAAAAGCATAAAACTCTTGACGGTTTTCGCTTAACGCATTATCTAATGGTTTTTTAAATATAGCAATACTATTAGCTAGCTCTTCAAAGTTATTATAAAAAGGGGCTAAATAACGTTTATTTTCAAAGTTAATAAAACCGCTAAAACTACTTTTAATTTCTTTGCTATTTTTGTTTAAAAGATGGCCTTTCAATACGTCGTCATATTTATCGCGGTTAAAAAAACTTAATAAAAAGATTTTTAAACGCTCCCACAACGATAAAGCCGCTTTTTCACTAATTAAATCACCGGTTTCATTATTTTCTTTACTTATTAGGGCGCTTTCATCATAGTTAATGCCGGCTCGCAATTTATCGAGCATCTTTAAACGTTCTTCATCAGATAAAGCGGCAGTTAATTGGTCAAAGACATTAATTTTTATTACCCTCTAAACAAAGCTATAACTTACTTGTTTATATCGGCAATATAAAACTGAAAGCTGAAAGTTGAAAACTAAAAAAATTATAACATTTATTAAAATATATGTTAACTTTAAGCTTATTAGACAACAATTTTCACCTTTCAGTTTTTATTTTTCAGTTATCTAGGCGATCTTCCACTGCGTGCAGCCGGTGGCCCGGCTTTCCAATCAGCCTTATCGGCATCGGTAATACTTAATTTAGCGCGCCCCATTTTATCTATCTCAATCAGCCTTACCCTAACCTCTTGCCCTTCTTGCAAATAATCGCGTACATTCTCTACCCGCACACTGGCAATATTACTAATATGGCAAAGCGCCTCTTTACCCGGTAAATACTCAATAAAAGCGCCAAAATCGGTAATGGTTTTTACTACACCGTTATAGATGGTGCCAATCTCGGGCTCGGCCACCATACCTAAAATAGCGGCTTTAGCCAACTCGATACCTTCGTAATTGCGGGCCGAAACGGTAATCATGCCGTTGTCGGCAATATCAATTTTAGCCCCGCTTTTTTCGGCAATGGCTTTAATATTTTTACCGCCGGGCCCAATCACCGCCCCAATTTTATCAACATCAATTTTAAAGTTATCGATACGCGGCGCCCAAATACTTACCTCAGCGGCCGGCTGGTTTAAACAAGCGTTCATAATACCCAAAATGTGGATACGTCCCTCGTGCGCCTGCGCTAGGGCCTGCTTCATAATATCTAGGGTGATACCGCTGCATTTTATATCCATCTGAAAGGCGGTAATACCTTTTAGACTGCCGGCAACTTTAAAATCCATATCCCCTAAGTGGTCTTCTTGCCCTAAAATATCTGAAAGCACAGCATAACGTTCGCCCTCTTTAATTAAACCCATAGCAATACCGGCTACGCTAGCCTTGATAGGCACACCGGCATTTAACAGCGATAAACTGGCCGAACATATCGTAGCTTGGCTTGATGACCCGTTGGACTCTAGCACCTCGCTTACCACCCGAAGCGTGTAAGGAAAATCGGTGTAGTTAGGCAAAATAGGCTCAACGGCACGCTGAGCAAGATGACCATGTCCAATCTCACGCCTACCGGTAGCTAAACGGCCGGTTTCGCCCACACTATAAGGCGGAAAGTTGTAATGCAACATAAAACGTTCACGGCGGTCGCCGTCAATATCGTCCATAATCTGCTCATCAAAGGTGGTGCCTAAAGTGGTTACCCCCAAACTTTGGGTTTCGCCGCGTGTAAAAAGAGCGCTGCCGTGAGTACGCTGCAACAAGCCAACCTCACAGTTAATGGCCCTAATATCGTTAGTTTTACGCATATCAATACGTAAATTTTTATCTAAAATAGTTTGCCTTACAATATCACGCTCTATCTCTTCAAACAATTCATTAAGCTTTTTAGTTTGTTCTTCGTCATAATCTGCCGCAAACTGGGTAACAACCTCGTTATACACCTTGTTAATCGCTTCGCGCCTAGCTTGTTTGCCTTGTACGTAAGCGGCCTCCGCCAACAAAGGAGCGGCCATTGCCTTAATAGCTGCTTCGGCATCTAACTTACTTTTAGCAGGCGGTAAAGGTAATTTTTCTTTGCCAAAATCTTCGCCAAACTTTTTAATAAAAGCAAGCAGCTCTTTAAGTTTTTCATCGGCTTTAGCAATAGCGCCCAACATTAAATCTTCGCTTACTTCGTGGGCGCCGCCCTCCACCATACAGATACCGTCCATGCTGGCAGCCACCACAATATCCAGCTCGGCCTTTTCAATTTGCTCAAAGGTAGGATTAATTACATATTCACCATTAAGATACGCCACACGTACCGCCGCCACCGTACCGTTAAAAGGAATATCACTGATAGCTACAGCGGCAAAAGCGGCCAGCATACCGATGGTATCGGGCGGGTTTACTTGGTCGGCGCTTACCGTAGTGGGCACTACCTGAATTTCGCGGCCAAACTCTTTGTAAAAAAGCGGGCGCATGGGTCTATCTATTAAGCGGCTTACCAAAATTTCTTTATCTTTTGGTCTAGCTTCACGCTTTAAAAAACCTCCCGGTATTTTACCGGCGGCATAATATTTTTCGTTATACTCCACCGAAAGCGGCACGTAATCCATCGGCTCGCCTTCGCTAGCGCTGCAGCAAACGGTAGCAAATACCGACACTCCTGCATATTTAGCCAGTACAGCCCCATTGGCCTGTCTAGCCATCTTACCTGTTTCTAAAACGAGCTCGTGCTCGCCTAACATTATCTTTGCACTATTCATTTATATCTTTTCCTGCATCTTTATTATTGCTTTTTTTAATCAAAGGGCAGCCCTCAATACGACTACCCCGCCCTCACAGACACCCATACAATCAAAACTTACGGTTTTGTGCCGGCGAAAAGGACTTAAAGAAAAAGCCCTTTATATAAGGGCTAATTTTTCCTTTTTTACTTTAAACTTTTCTCTAAGGCTACAGCCGCTTCTTTATTAATACGGCGGTAATTACCAATTAAATTATTTAAATTACGTTTAGCTAAGGCCAGCCTATTAGCCGATGTTTTATCTTTTTTAGCGGCCAGCTCTTTAACCTTAGCGGTTACTACGGCTATCTGCACGGCAAGGCTGCCGTCTTTTTCGCCGCTGCCATACTTAGCGGCCAACTTTGCACTTTGCTCCTTACGAGCAGCTATGTTTTTTTTATAGGCTTTTTCTTTAGTTGCCATTTTATCTCTCCATTCACTTAATTATTAGTTCTTAATTTTTAAAAGCTATTTTCTTAAGCCAAGCTCTTCAATAAGTTTACGGTAACCATCAAGGTCGCGCCTTTTTAAATAATTAAGCAGCGAACGGCGGCTACCCACTAGTTTTAACAACCCGCGTCTACCGGCGTGGTCTTTTTTATGCACTTTAAAATGCTCGTTTAAATCGTTAATACGTTTAGTTAAAAGAGCCACCTGCACTTTAGTTCCGCCGGTATCTTTAGCGCTTACGCCATGTTTACTAACAATTTGCTCTTTAACATCTTTGCTTAAAGCCATTATATTTTACTCCCTTTTCAATAGAAAACAATTTCATCTGTTTTATTAGTTATATACAAATTTTTATCTTTTAGCAATACCCTGCCCTGTTCACTGCTATAACAACCGGCGGGCGGTACCACCTGCTTAACATTATTTAAATTATAGACCACTTCTCCATCTTTATGGCAATTAGGCAAACCCGTTAAACTAAGGCTATAAGACTTACCGCCCAATAACTGCTTAGCTAAATTAAAATGCCCTTGCAATACAAGCTGCCTAATATGGCTGCTGCTTACTTGCTGCCCTTTAAGCTGCGTTAAAGGCATAACCAAATAATTACTGCTCCTGTTTGCAGCCCAAACCGTAATTTCGGCCCGGCCCCATTCGCGCTTATACCCTAACCTAAAGCCCTCACCGGTAATTAAGGTAGTAAAAGGCAGCTGGCAGTATAAAGCTGTTAAAAACTGCTCACCACTCATTTTACTGATATTAGCAGAAAAGTCAATGGTTAGCAGGGCTTTTAACCCCAGCTCTTTAAAAATTTGTAACCTTTGCTCTTCGCTGCGCAGGTACCCTTTAAAGTTTGCCCCAAATATTTCTGCCGGTAACACCCTAAAGTAAGCTACAGCATCAGCCTGATTTAAAATAGAACGATGGCCCAAATGCACAGCATCAAAACCGCCTAAAGCTAGCTTAAGCGGCCGACCTTGCCAAACGTTCCCATCTTGCCACTGAAATATTTGCATAAATTAAGAATTAAGAAATAATAATTAAGAACTAAAAATACTCCTTTTTAATTCTTAATTTTTAATTTTTAATTATTCCCCTGTTTTCACAAAATAATAACGCCACCCATCTTGTTCTTTATAAGCAGCGGCTAAAAAATTACCGGCATTATCAAAAAGCAGCACATCTTTTAACGGTAACCAGCCCATTAAGTTATTTAATTTTTTACTTAACACCCAATCCTCTTTAAAGATGTTGCCGCATTTAACAGCTTTAACAAATTCATCTTTTATAACCAAATTAACTACCGGTAGGTAATTAATTAACTGGCTTGGCATTTTAATAGCATTTAAAGTAAGCTGATTAGCTTTAACGGCATCTTCAAGACCAAAATAACCGCCTTCGTCAAAGTTATAATCAGCGGTATAATTGCCTATTTTGGTACGTTTTAAAGCACAACAGTAAGCCGCACTGCCGCAGGCAAGGCCAATATCACGCGCTAAACTGCGTATGTAAGTACCTTTGCTGCAAATAACTTGCAAAGTAGCTTCCTCTACCACAGCAGCATTAAATTGTATGTTTTCATTAAATTTTAAGTGATGAATATCGCTACGGTAAATGGTAATACCACGCGGTTTTAATTCGGGCTCTTCCCCCGCTAACACTCGCTCGTAAGCGCGTTTACCATCTACATGTATCGCCGAATACGCCGGCGGCACCTGCTGTTGCCGGCCTGTAAATTGATTAACAACTTTTGTTAAAGGTTGCTCCAAAGGTAATGGAGCCGTAGCTATCACCTCTCCCTCCGGGTCGAGGGTAGCGGTTTGCCGGCCAAAAGTAATGGTTGCCCAATACTCTTTATCTAGCCCGCTAAATAATTGGTTAAGCCGTGTAAAACTGCCCACCAACACAATCATTAGCCCTTCGGCAAATTTATCCAGCGTACCGCAATGGCCAACTTTTACTCCTTTGCCTAACAATTTTTTGATAGGACGTAAGGCCTCAAAGCTGGTTACACCGGGCTCTTTATGTAATAAAATAAAGCCATCAATTTTACTCATCAGCCGGCTCTTCGGCAGCTGCGTCATCGGTTATCTCAGCGACTACCTCTTTAATACGCTCACCCAGGAAAAAACCTTCGCGCAGGCTATCGTCAACAAAAAAGATGGGCTTAGGAGTGTTGCGGCTCTTTAAAGTTTTGCCTAAAGCCACTCTAATAAAACCACCGGCACTATTTAAGCCCTCTGCCGCTAATTTAACGCTGGCACGGCTTTTGTAGCTGCTTATATATACTTTAACCAAGCTGCTATCTTTGGCTAATTTAACTCTGGTAATATCTATATCACGCCCTACACGATGGTCTTTTATGACATCGCTTACAATCATAGCGGCTATTTTTTCTAAAATTACGGCCTCTAGCTGTAATTGTCGTATCTCGGTCATAACTTATTATAGAGAGCTTAGTGGCGCTTGTCAACTAAATACAGCCCATTATTGTTAAGATAATTTAAAAGACCACAAGCGGCTAAAAATTGCTCCAAGCGGTAGCGCCATCGCCTTTATATTGAAGCTCGGGATTACGCACCCGTACAACGGTATTATTGGGCACCGATTTAGCAATAAAAGCATTACCGCCTATCACCGCATTTTCGCCTATCACCGTCTCGCCGCCCAAAATGGTGGCTCCGGCATAGATGGTAGCGTTATCTTTAATGGTGGGGTGGCGCTTAATATTTTTAAGCTTTTGCCCCTCTTTGGTAGAAAGCGCTCCCAGCGTAACCCCCTGATAAATTTTAACATGGTTACCGATGTGGGCTGTAGCCCCAATCACCGTGCCACTGCCATGGTCGATAAAAAAATGCCGGCCAATAGTAGCCGCCGGGTGAATATCGATAGCGGTAAGGCTGTGGGCATATTCGGCCATAATGCGGGGAATTAAAGGCACGCCTAAATTATAAAAACGGTTAGCTATACGATAAACCATAGTAGCATAAAGGCCGGGATAAGCCAAAATAATTTCGACCCGGCTTTCGGCTGCTGGGTCGCCATTAAAGGCCGCTTCTATATCGGTGGCTAACTCTTCTTTAATTTGCGGGATAGCCGCCATAAAATTTGCCGTAATGCCTTGCGCTAGAGCCAAAATTTCTTTATCGGTATGGTTATTTACTTTAGGATTATAAGGATAAGCTAAAGCAATTTGAGTAACTAAATTACTTGATAGCTGCCAAAGCAGTGTCCGCAACCGTTCACCGGCAGGCAAAGTTAAAGAAAAATTTTCCTCAAAAAAATCAAAAAATAAAATAAGCCGCAGCTTATCGATAAGGCCGATAATCTCGGCCCGGCTGGGGTAATTACGGCAATCGCTCTCGCAACTATTAAGGCTTTTAACGGCTTGCTCGATGGTTTCTGCAATTTTATTGTTCATTTAAAACACCTTTTTATTCGTCATTAAACAGCGGAGTGGAGAGGTAACGCTCACCACCATCGGGAAAGACCACCACGATGCTTTTACCGGCATTCTCGGCACGCTCCGCCACCTGTGTGGCCGCATACAACGCCGCCCCCGAAGATATACCGGCCAAAATACCCTCTGTTTGCACCAAACTGCGGCAAGTACGTATAGCATTTACGCTGCTTACCTTAATAATCTCGTTGTAAATATGGGTGTTAAGGATAGCAGGTACAAAACCGGCCCCTATACCCTGAATTTTATGCGGGCCGGGTTTACCGCCCGACAATACCGGCGAATCCTCCGGCTCTACGGCAATAATTTGTATGTTAGGGTTTTGTTCCTTAAGGTAACCGCCCACACCGGTAATAGTACCACCGGTACCCACACCGGCCACAAAAATGTCGATTTTACCTTCTGTAGCCGCCCAAATTTCGGGGCCGGTATTATTAATGTGGGTTTTGGGGTTATTAGGGTTATCAAATTGACGCGGCATAAAGGCATCCGGTGTTTCTCGGGCCAGCTCTTCAGCCTTTTCGATAGCTCCCCGCATACCTTTAGCCCCCTCAGTTAGCACCAGCTCAGCTCCATAAGCCGCCATCAATTTACGTCTTTCTATACTAAAGGTTTCGGGCATGGTTAAAATTAAACGGTAGCCCCTAGCGGCAGCTATCAAAGCCAGCCCAATACCGGTATTACCGCTGGTAGGCTCGATAATTACAGAGCCCGGCTTTAGCAGGCCGCTCTTTTCGGCCCCGTCTAACATCGAAAGAGCGATACGATCTTTTACGCTGCCAGCCGGGTTAAAGTGCTCTAGCTTAGCGCTAAGCAGTACATTTAAGTTATGGGCTTTAGCATATTGCCTTACATAAACCATAGGGGTTTTGCCCACTAATTCGGTTATATTATTTACTATTTTTTGCATAATGTTTATATATTAATATAAACTATTATGTTAAAAATGTCAATCAAGCGATGATGATGGAGAGCAGTCAAAGGAAACCTAAAATTCGGTTAAACCTAACTATTTTAAGTAAAGCGTAGCTTTCCCCACCCGAAAGTTAAGTTATGAAAAATATTTATGGCCAAACTTTAGAAGATTGTTACTTTGCCGGCTTGCTGGATAATTACCTAGCACAAAGCTTTACCAACGATGATGAGCCGCTAAACGAAGAAAGCGCCACCCTATTGCCTTTAGATGAAGAAGAAGTTTAAACCATTAATAACCTAATTAAACAGTTCATTGGTTAGCAGCAGGCGCAGCGCCTCTTGCCATACCCGCCAAGTGTGGCCGCCATCTAAAGTTACCACTTGTAAATTAGCGTTTTGCTCTCTTAAAAAATCGATTAAATTTTGGGTAGCGTTATCGGTAATGCCATCGCGGTTACCATAAAAAATATCGAATTGCAAACGCTGGTTTTGCTGCAAATAAAGCGGGTACAGAGTTAAAAAACTTAAATCTTGCCAAAGTTGGGCGTTAAACGGGCTGCCAAAAGCCCCTCTGTTAAAAATGTTATTAATAACCATATTGTGCCTAAAATTAGCACGGTAACTGCGTGGGTTAGACCATTCCTCGCCCGGCAGCGGCACATAAACCGCCGGCGAAAATAATACTACCCGGCTAAAGAGCTGAGGGTTAGTTAAACCATGCAATAAAGCCCCGCTGCCGCCCATACTAATACCGCCAATTAGGCGGTTATTACGGTTAGCTAAAATACGGTACTCGGCCTCGATATGCGGGATTAAATCTTCGGTAAAAGCCGTCGCTAAGGGACCGTAACGCCGGCTATCTACCCACCAGCTATACCTAAAACCATTGGGAAAAACCATAATAAAAGGCTGTACTCGGCCACCGGTAATGGCCTCTGTAATAATACGGTCAAAACGGTTCGCAGCGAAAGTGCGGTTATTATTATACATACCATGCATAAAATAAATAACCGGGTAACGTTCATCGCCCTGCTCATAATTTGGCGGCAAATAAATAGAGTATTCCCAATTACCATTAAGCTGCCGGCTAAAAAAGCTCACATTATTAATAGTAGCTAATACGATGGCCGGCCGGCTAGCAAAAATAATAAATAAAAAAAAGACTA